>DEUM01000058.1:22281-22695 GCA_002362575.1 Lachnoclostridium sp. UBA3262
CATCATATTCTCCTATAATCATTTTTCCATTATGATGCTTATCAAAACAAAATAAAGGTCTTGATACTCTTGTATTATACAAAATATATTTTTCCATCATAAATCCTCCTACTTGTAGGCAAAATCAAATTAAAAATAGAACTACTTAATAGTTTACCATACCTTAAACAGTTTTGAAAAGTTCCATTCTTCTTTTTTGTCATCTTTTGTTCTCTTATATCAACTTTCTCCATAAGTCTTTCGCTTTTTATTTAGAAACAGCCACTACGGACAATTTTTTCACGCAATGGCTGAATCAAGAATTATCACAATTTACTATTGAAACACTAATTTTTACTTCATTGTAACTAACAAAATAACAAATGCCTATTCTTCCATGCATACCGCCCGAAAATAATCATCATTCTTAAACAC
>DEUM01000058.1:22979-32517 GCA_002362575.1 Lachnoclostridium sp. UBA3262
AAATAATCATCATTCTTAAACACCATCTGAAAGTTATCTTAACCTTTTTTCTGCTGAAATTCGTTGCATTCTCTATAACTCACAGTAATAATACCATTACTTTTTAAACAGGTATCTTTTTCTTTATGCTTTTCCATAAATGTCTTCAGTCCCTATCCCCGAAGAACTTGCCATTATTTATAAGGTTTGCTTTCTCAGTTTTTTCTGCTTACAACGAAAGCATATAAACTCATACTGACTGCTCGTATGCAAAGATTAAGCCTTTGCAATGTGCATAACTTTTTCACATACAGCCGCCCAGAGTAAGAATGACTTGTGTATGCTTATATCCCTTATTCTTGTTACTACATTCCATAATAATAAAATAGTCACTATCATTCTCAGCTTTTACAACTATACCTTGTGAATAAGCAGTTTTCCAAAGTGGTTTAACACCATAATAGCGAGCGACAACTTCATTTGTCGGATTGGGTGTTTCTGCATTAAAACCATTTTCAAATAACCACGCATGGTAATTCTTAAGTGCAGGAGGAGGTCCCATTATTTGAAATGACCTCATTATCGCTTTTTGAAATTCCATTTCTTCTTCGATGTCAATCACATACTTTTCAGTAGGATCAAGTACGTATTCATCAATTGACACTATTTTTCCTGCATCCTCATTGAGTTTAATTTTTATCATATATCTCATTCTCCTTTTGGTCTCGTATCAGCGTAAGGCTGATTTTGTGATACAAATTCATCTACATCTAAAAACGCCCTGCCCAACTCATTTAAGCTAAGTACCAACATATATTCAGCAACTTCTCCTGAATGATCGATACTACGCATTGGATCTAATTTTTTACGAAATTCTTCAAATGTATCTCCCACAATCACCCATTCATCGTCCTCTTTATCATAATAACAGTGATATTCACGCCAAAATTTTTTGTCATCTTCCTCAAAAAAATCTTCGTCAGCCGTAAAATCTGCCCAGGGAAATAGTCGTGGAAAAACCATAGTATACGGTGTAAAAGGAAACCAATACGGATACGAATACTTTTGGATACTTTTTCCGTCATCAACAATTAATTCCGTGTCTCCTCTGCCACTGCTCTTATTTACCCATTCCGTTGAATGTAGCTTAATTTCGCCACCATCCTGAATGATTTGCATAAATTTTTTCTGAGACAACAAAAAGTTGTAATTCGTAATATGTTGTGGCAAATTCGTAAAAGAAAGAAGTTTTTCATTTGACAAATCATTCAAAAAAACTTGAGTTAAAGGAACTTTGACAAAAAAACCTTTTCCTTCTCCGTCATTAGTTCTTTCAATCGTTTCAGCAGTTAGCTTTTGCCAAATACACATATCATCATCAGGATTATATAAAACCACAATACAAGGCAAAAAATTCCTAGTCCAATAATTGTATTGTCTTTCGTTAATACTTCGAAAAACAATACAATCATCTTTTTTCTCTTTAAACCAACTTGCCCCGGATTTTATTTGCAATGCAAGAAGTTGTTTCGGTTTTCCAGTTGATTCAGTTAACTCCATATGAGCATCAATACCGACATCATCAACTGGTTGCTCTCGAAACATCCATTGATTACGCTCGGCAATTTCCCCAATATGATTCACACCTATTCGTTCAATAGAATTTGCCATAGACAATCTCCTCAAAAAAACTATAAAGCTATAAAGCATCAAGAAATCAACATGTTATTTATGCTCTTAGTAGTTCCTTTATGGGCATATTATCTCATGCAACTTCGTTCCACACTGAATTTGCATAAAGCATACGTTGATAAATCCTAATTTGTTATTTCAAGCTACATAACCAGTATAACATGCCATTCAACACAATTCCACATGCTTTTTCAAACATGTATACCATTAAAAGTACATATGCTACCCTATCCCCTCCTCACAAACCGATTGGAAATAATCATCATTCTTAAACACCACCTGCAAGCTGCCATCACCATAAATATACACCCTGTCAATCAGTTTTGATAAGATGTTGCTATCATATTCCTCAAGCATACTGCACTGTTTCAAATCGTCCTCGCTTTCCTCCGGTTCTGGATCACTCTCCTGCTCTGCTATACCGGCAATCTTTTCCTCCAGCTCCCCAAGCAGGCTCTGGTTGCTTTTCCTCAATGACAGGTATTCTTCTTTGGAATAACCGCCGGAGGCATATTCTTTATACAACTGGATTGTATTATTCTCCACACGCTGTTTCTCCCGTTCCAGTTCTGCTAACAGGCATACGGAAGTTTTTTTCTTATTGTCTGTCTGTTTTTGAACCATCATATTGTCCAGATGCATCCGGCAAGCCTCCCTTACCGTTTCGAGAACCATCTGCTCCGCCTCCCCTTTTTCCATGAAAATCTCTGCACAGGGAGAATCCGGTTTCCTATTTCTGACACTGCATACATACTTTGGCTTATGCTGTGTCTTTCTTAATTTCCTCCCACAATACGGACAATGGAACAAATTCACACTCTTTGGTTTTTTCTTACTCCCTGTATATCCACTGAACATTGCATTTGCCTTTTCAAATAACTCTTTGCTGATAATGGCAGGAACCACATTCTCCGTGACACTCCACTCGGATTTATCCCGTTTTACCAGCCTTTTGTTATCGCCAAATCCAACCGTTTCATATCGGTTTTGTATCAGTGTCCCTTTGTAGATGGGATTTCTTATGACTGCCAGCACCGTTGTATTCTCCCAAAGGTAATCCCCCATGTTATGCACAGGCTTGTAATTGATTCCCCGTTCCCACTGCCGCTGCAGGCGGGTAGGTGTTTTCCTCTCATTCAAAATCCGGGCAATCTCCGCTGCACTTTTCCCGCCTGCCGCCAGCGTAAAGATTTCCCTGACCACCTCGGCTGCCGGTTCATCTACAACCAGCTTATGTTTATCTGCCGGGTTTTTGCGGTAGCCAAATGCGGTAAAGGGAGCTGTATATTCCCCCTGTTTGTTCCTGTTTCTTCGGGCTGACTTGACCTTGCGGGACAAATCCCTGCTATACATCTGGTATATGAGATTTCGGAATGCCACATCCATCCCGCCTGTCATACCGCCCTGCTGTCTGCTGTCATATCCGTCATTGACCGAAATGAACCGTATGCCCATGACCGGGAACACAAACTCCATATAGTTTCCCACTTCCAGATAATCCCTGCCAAACCGGGAGAAGTCCTTTACAAGCAGGCACTCAAATTTTCCTGCCTGTGCATCCGCAAGCATTCTCTGAAACTCTCTGCGGTTCCCAAAGCCTGTGCCGGACACCCCGTCATCGAAATATTCCAGCACTTCATACCCTGCAAATTCCTCATGGGAACGGATATAGGCATACAGGAGTTTTCTCTGGCTGGTAATGCTGTTGCTTTCTTCTTTTCCATTACTAGCCATATCCGCATCACTGATGGAGAGACGGATATAAAATGCCAGTGTCCTTTTCATGCCATCTCCCCTTTCCGCTGTTCCATTGCCATAAGCAGCTTTTTCATTTCATCATCATACTTAAAAACAACTTCAATCCTTTTATCCTCATGGATTAGAACCCTGTCAATCAGTTCTTCTGCCATTTCTTTTGACAGTTTCCGCCTGCCCCGGTACTTTTCAATGGTTTTCCTTAACTCGGTCCCACGCATGGGAGTATGCCGGTAGCCCTCCATCGCCTCTGCCAGTTCGTCCGCATACTGTTCCAGCTTTTTAATCCGCCCGGAATATTCCCCATTCAGTTGCAGGTATTCCTTTTCCGTCAGGAGGTCTTGCTGGTAATCTGCATACAGGCCGCTTTTCAAGGCTGCCACTTTCTCCAAATCCGCATGACATTTATTGAGTGCCTCGGAAAAAGACACCATTCTCTCTTTTGCTTTTGGGGACTGGTTCATTTTCTGTAGCAATTCATCCGTATCCAACAGCATTTTTATCTGTTCTTTTACTGCCAGAAATACAGTATCATATACCACATCCATTCTGACCGGCAGACAGTTACAGCTATCCTTGCCGTACTGCCTTTTTCTGGTACAGATATAATAACGGTGCTTTTTCTCCGGGCGGATTATCATGCCGCTGCCACAACATCCACAATATATTTTCCGTCTGAAAAAATTATCCACCCCGCATTTTCCCTGTTTCCGTTTTTCTTTACGGGCGTTTGCGGTTTCAAATAATTTTTCTGACACAAGCGGCTCATGATGGTTTTCAAACACATTCCACTGCCCTTTCTCTGCCATGTGGCGTTTCTCATGCCGGTACAGGCACACCCTGTCCTTTCCCGATACATATCTCCCCAGATACACCTCATTTTTCAAAATGGCGGCTATGTGGTCCCGGTTCCATCTAAGGTGTGGCTTTTCTGCCAGTTTTTCCGGCTGATTTCTCATACGGTACTGGTACGGTGTCGGTATTCCTTCTTTATTCAACATTGCCGCAACTTCTGTCTGTGACGTTCCGCCAGCAACTTCCTCAAAAATCCTTCTGACGATCCCTGCCGGTTCTTCATCCGGCACCATGACTTTTTCATTCCCGGCACTTTTCTCTACCCGGTATCCATACGGAACCAAACCGCAGGGAATCCCCTGTTTCATCTGGTTTTCCTTTGCCGTGGCAATCTTTTTGGAAATATCCTGCGCATACAGGGCATTGGCAATGTTCGTCACTGTCATTATCATTTCTGCCCCGCCCTTTATGGAATCAAACTGGTCATTGACTGCCACAAACCGTACCTTAAACATCGGAAACACACGCTCAATCAGGTTCCCTGTTTCGATATAATCCCTGCCGAGCCGGGATAAGTCCTTGACTACAATACAATCTATCCTGCCGTTTCTCATATCCGACATCATGCGTTCAAAAGCCGGTCTGTCAAACCTCGTGCCGGAAATATCGTCATCCATATAAGTATCATATACTTCCATATCTTCCTGCTGTTCCACATAATGACGGATAAAATGGATTTGATTCTGTATCGTTCCCCTCTCCCTTGTATCTTCACGCTCTGCGGATAACCTTGCATAGAGGGCTGTCTTATATACTTTCCTGTCGCTTTTCCCGGCAGACCGAACCGGTGTCGGCTGCTGTACCCTTGATTTCCTTGCCATTTACACCGCCATCCTTTCCGCCCTCTCGACTTCCTTTATCCTTGCCGCCTGTTCTAACATGGACTGGAATTTATCGTCACAGTCCAGCACCACTTCAAGGTTTCCCTTTTCATGCACCCTGACCTCCCTTATCAGATTCACCACAAGGCTGCGGGTAAGGGAGGAAATATTTCTGTTCTCCCGGTATTCCTCAATCCATGAACGGTCACTGTCCCTCTCCTGTGCCACTGTTTCCGCCTCTTTTTCAATGTTGCGGATTGCCTGCTCCGCAATGGATTTCTTCTGCTCAAAGTTCTCCTTAATCAACTGGAAGTCCTTTTTATCCACAATCCCTTCCTTGTAATCTTCATAAAGAGATACCAGCATACGGTTATAGCGGTTGATTTCTTCCTCGTTTGCCTGTATGCGTTCCTCCATCTTCTGGATGTCTATTCTTCTGTTCTGCCTTTCCCCTGCCTGCCGTATGACTTCATCCGCATCCAGAAGCTGCCCGATCAGCTCTTTAAGCGCAGACAGCACCGTTTCCTCCAGTACATCCTCCCGGATGCGGTGGGAAGTACAGTGCTTAAATTTTTTGTGATTGGAACACAGGTAATACACATACTTTTTACCGGAAACCGTAGACACCTTTCTTGTCATCAGCGCCCCACAGTCTGCACATACGGCAATCCCTGACATGGTATAGATGGAATCCTGCCCCGGTGAGGTTCTCATATCTATGGCAAGAAGCCTCTGGACAATATCAAAATCCCTCTGCCTTACCAACGCTTCATGGTTATTTTCCACTACTGCCCACTCGTCAGCGTCTTTTTGTATCTGTGTCTTTATCTTATGATTAGGCGTTGTTACCCTGCCCTGCACCAGCATACCGGTATAGATGGGGTTCGTCACAATCCTGCGGACAGCGGTTGGCGTCCATTCACAGGTTTCCTTTTTCTTAAAGCTGCACTTGTAATTCTCCCCGTTGCTTAATTTATACTCCATCGGGGAAAGCACGCCGAGGGCATTTAACTTTTTGCTGATGGCATCCAGGCTCATGCCATTCTTAACCCACTGGAACATATCCTGCACCACATGCCCGGCATATTCGTCCGGCTCTAGCCTGTTGTGGTTTTCTTCCGATTTACGGTAGCCGTAGACACAATAGTTGCCGACAAACTCCCCATTCTGCCGCTTTACTTCCAAATGGCTGCGTATTTTAATGGAAATATCCCGGCAATAAGCATCGTTAATGAGGTTCTTAAAGGGAATGACAATCTCGTCTGACTGCCTGCTGCTGTCTGCACTGTCGTAATTGTCATTGATGGCAATAAACCGCACCCCCATAGCCGGGAACAGCCTTTCAATATACCGCCCGGCATCAATGTACTCCCTGCCGAAACGGGATAAATCCTTAACCACAATACAGTCAACGAGGCCATTCTGCACATCCTGCATCATCAACTGGAATGCCGGGCGCTCAAACGTTGCACCGGAATACCCGTCATCTTCCCGCACCGATACCACTTCAATATCTTCTTTGTCCTTCAGGAAATTCAAAATCAGAGATTTCTGATTTGAGATACTGTTGCTCTCTGCCTTTTTCGCATCTTTGGCATCGCCATCCTCCTTAGATAATCTCACATAGATGGCAGCTTTATAAATACGTCTTGCTTTGTTCATCACTTACCACTCCTTTTGATTTTCTAAGTTAGAAGCCCCAAATGCAAGAGGAATGGTATATTTTTGTATAAAATTAGATTTGTCCTTATTGACATCATTATACCATCCCCGCCATAAAATTTCCACAGCAATTTGGCTTTTTTTATGCTCCGTCCAGAGCTGACACGAAATTATCCTGAAACGACTGCCCGTTATTGGCAAAGGATATTTTCACAACATGGTTTCCTTTTTTGCGGAAATACGGATTGCCGGACTGCTCAATCAGCGATAATGTCCTTTCTTCCACCGTTTTCCCCTCGTCTATTCGGATACTGCCAAACTCGGCAATGCCATTCCGGTCAATCTCGCTGATCGGAACATTTGCCATTTTTTCCAGTTCTTCTACCGACACCATCTTTTTCCCCTTTCAGGCAAATGGGAGAAACCTTATCCCGGTTTCTCCCCATGCTCTTTGATATATTCCACTGCTGCCTGTCTCATGCCACAAGCCCGCACTGCACCTTAACGGCATGGCCGATCTCTGCCAGCTTTCTTTTGCTTACCCTGCCTGCCACTTCCAGAATGTCCGAAAAGGCTACGGAAGTAATCTGTTCACAGAGGGCAAGGCTGTGACGTTCCAGCCCAGTATTCCTGTACCCATTCAAAAATACATGGGTTGGCAGGTATTCTTTTTTGTGTATCTTTGAGGTAAGCGGTACAACCGTGATAACCGGGCTGTGCTTATTTGCCATGTTATTGCTCATGACAACACAAGGCCGGATTCCCGACTGGATGGATGTTTCATGCTGCCCCAAATCCGCTATGATAATGTCGCCTCTCTTAATTTTCACTGCTAATTCCTCCCAAAATATCATTATTGGAAGAATACTGATTTATAGCATTCTTCTTATGAGAACGGTTCTTCCGTTCTCATTGCCTCCCCCTCCAACACTTCTTTAATATATTCCCTTGCCTCCTGCTCTGTAGGACAGGAGACCACTCTATTTCCTGCCCCATCCTCTATCACATGCTCTGACGGGTAAGGGATAATCTGGTATTTCTTATCATTGTTCATAGGCATTACCGACAAACTCACCCACATCTGCCAGATACACCTGCACATCCATATCCGCCATGTCGCCCACGAATTTCTCCCAATCGGAATCGTCCTCTGTCACATCATACTGGTTTCGGAGCACCAGAACCTCATAACCCCTGTTCACGATGGCATTAACAACCGACTTTACCACCGGCCTGTCCATATCCATATCCCCAATCCGGTTATGCTCCACCGCCACATCTTCCACGAGAATGTTTCTTTTGGCACACTGCACTTTTATCTGCATTACCATCTGCTCCACATTCTCCTGACACTTCATGCTGCTCATAAATAAAACACCCTTTGCAATCGGGTTTTCCTCATAATTCATCATAAATGACCTCCAATTCAAAAAATCTGTTATTGTTCCATAGGGAAAACTTGCCGGCTATGTTATCCTCCCATATAAACGCTCCCATCCCCACAAAGCCCTGTATTGATTTTTTGTTGATTCTTCTTTAGGTTGAAAGCGTTTATATCAGAGGACAACTGGCTGCTATGCAGCCAAGCATCCTACAAAAGAACGCTGATTTTGCGTTCTTTATAGGTTTGATATAGTTTCACTTAGCATGGTGTTTACATGCGTTAGTGAAACTTCAAACCTTGCGGTCATGCTGCGACCAACGGAAGCAGCTAATCCGCCAGGTATTGTGCTGTTCACAGTACAATACCTGCATTGCGAACTTCGTTCGCATTTTCCCCCAGCCGGGTTACACACACGGAACTGCGCCTGTCCCCACTGCACTTCCACCAGCCCATCCGGTTTCATGTGCAGAACGCCACTCCCACGAAAGGATCATCTTCTGCAATCGTGGTGTCCGTATAATCCATTACCTCCAGACGCTGCTCTGGCAGGCCGTAACCTCTGCTCCAATCCTTCACGGGCAACATAGCGGTTTAAGAACCGCTTAACAATTTGCAGAATTGCCTAAGAAGAAACTTCGTTCCTTCCAAAACTATCCACAAAACGCTATGCAGGATTATCATGGCACGAAATGGGTTCCGGCCACTCTGCCATACGGCAAAGCGGAAATATATCGGAATGTGTGCTTGTCCTATTCAATTTGTAAAGCCATTGTACAATCTTTTTTTCAAAACCGGGAGTATACAGTTCGGACACTTTTAGTGACCGCCCCACGGACACTTCTATTGAAATTCCCTCAAATTCTCTACAAGATTTGCCATGTTATTAAGTACAATGCACTTCTGTTTTTCCGTAAGGCCGTTCAGTAAACAGCTTATGTATTCTGGTTTTTCCCCATAAACCAGATAATCTAAAGACACATGGTAAAACTCTGCAACCAGCATCAGGCTGTCTATGCTGCCACCGTTTAACCCACATTCCAGTTTCCGGTAGCCGCCAAACGAAAACCCCATTTCCTCTGCTGCCTCATTTTGGGTTAAGCCTCTGTTTTCCCTGAGTTTCCTTATCCTCTCTGCGCTTTTCTGCACATCATAATACATACTTTAACCTCCTGATTTTCTTACTTTCCTGTTCTTGTTTGAGTAGAAAATCGGAAGGCTGTCGGGGAACGGCATCGAAAAATCCGGTGTCCGCTGATTGTCATAAAAAAAGTTTTTAGGGTGAATATTAGAAAATAAAATAGAAGAATGAAAGAATTTGTCGAAATAAAAAATACCACAATCCCCTTGGGGACTATGGTATGTAGAAGTATGCTATTCTTTTGTCTGCATC
>DEUM01000048.1 GCA_002362575.1 Lachnoclostridium sp. UBA3262
ACTCAAACAGCAAAAACTTCAGCTTGATGTCGACTTATACAATGAGAGAATTTCCCGTGCAGAAGCAAAAGAAGCAGTTGCAATTGGCGCAAAGAAAAAGAACGCCAGTGTTAATAAGCAAATCAAAAATATTCAACTATCTTATGACAAACAGATTGCTATTGCTAAACTTACGAAAGGTGAGAAAAGTAAAGCAGAGATAGACCGCCTTAATTACGAAAAACAAAAGAAAATAACGGATTTAAAGGTTCGTCAGATTGACAATATCAAAAAGGACTATGAGAACAAAATAAGTCCGTTTGACAACGCAAAGCAAAAGACACAAAATGAAGTTTCTCTTTTAGAAGCCAAAGGGCGTATTGTTACTGCTAATTACTACAGAAAGCAAAACGATCAGGAAACCAATAAACGGAATACCCTGCAAAATGAATTAAAAGAGTTACAGGGTAAACTAAGTAACGGTACATTTACGGAGTATTCTGATGAATGGTATCCATACACCAAAACCGCCTTAGATTTACACCACTTTTACACCATTTCACTGAAAAAATATGCAAAATTATGAGAAAATAATTGGTGCTCGCCACATTTATAACCTACTCTAAACCCCTATATTTACAGTCTTTTGCAGATATTTGCAAAGATACTCTAATCTTCTGAACCTTACAGAACTGTCACTTTACAGTCACGCCATCGTCATTTACAAATGATAGTATAAACCTGTAATATAAATAAAAGCGATATAGCGTAAACATTCTCGGATTGGAGGGTATCATGGAAATTTTAAGAGTAGAACATTTATCCAAGGTTTACGGCAGGGATGAGAATCAGGTAGTAGCGTTAAACGACGTGTCCTTTTCCGTGCAGGAGGGAGAATTTCTTGCCATCATCGGGCCAAGCGGTTCTGGTAAATCAACACTGTTACACATTTTGGGAGGAGTAGACCGGCCAACGTCCGGAAAAGTTTTTATGAATGGGCAGGATGTGTACCAGCAGAAGGAAGAACAGCTTGCAATATTTCGGAGAAGACAGGTGGGATTGATTTATCAGTTTTATAATCTGATTCCGATTCTGAATGTCACGGAGAATATGACGCTTCCGGTGTTGATGGATGGCAGGAAGGTTGACCGGGAGTATGAGGAAGAACTGCTGACAACATTGGGGTTAAAAGGGAAGGAGTCCCATCTGCCAAATCAGTTATCTGGTGGGCAGCAGCAGAGAGTTTCGATTGGAAGGGCGCTGATGACGGCGCCGGCAGTTGTGCTTGCCGATGAACCGACAGGAAATCTGGACTCCAAGAACAGTCAGGAAATTATTGACTTATTGAAAACGTCCAATGAGAAATATGAACAGACGTTGATTGTAATTACACATGATGAAAAGATTGCTTTGCAGGCAGACCGGATTATGGAGATTGAGGACGGAAGAATTATCAGAGACGAGGTGATTCGGTCATGAATATTTTCAGACGGTATACAATCAAGTCATTGAAAAAAAACAGGACTCGGACCATTGTAACTATTATCGGGATTATTCTATCCGTTGCGATGATTACGGCAGTAACGACAACGGTATCCAGTATGCAGGATTTTATGCTGCGCATAGTAGAGAATAATACTGGAAGCTGGCACGGTGTATTTCACGGACTTTCGGAAGAACGGGCGGGAGAGCTTCGCAAGAAAAAAGAGATTGATAAATACGGTGAGCTTCAAAATGTCGGATACGCTAAATTAAAGGGCAGCCAGAACCAGTATAAGCCGTTTCTTTATATTGGCGCCTATGCGGGAGATTATGAAAAGCTGAGGCCGGTTCGTCTGATAGAGGGAAGAATGCCGCAAAATTCTACAGAGATTATTCTCCCTAAATTTTTACAGGAAAACGGTGGATTTCAATATAAGACCGGGGATATGCTTACACTGGATGTGGGAGTCCGAAAATCAGCGGACGGGAAAAGCCTGTGGCAAATGGATATTTTGGATGATTCATTTGGGGCAAACGAAAAGTTTCAGTCGGCTGGTAAGCAGACCTACCATGTGGTCGGAATATACAACGGTGTCGGTTCGAACAACGGTATGTCACCGGGATATGCGGCATTGACAAAGTCTGACCAAAATATTACACCACAGGGCGAGACGCTGTATATTACGCTGCAAGAGCCGGATAACACGAATGAGTTTATGAAGAAAAATAAAAAGGGTGCGGCAAAGACGGATATCAATAGTTCCTATTTGACATATAGCGGACACTCCCAAAGTGATGCGACAAAGGAAGTCATGGAACGGCTGATGATTATTTTGATTGGAATCATTATGTTTGGCTCCATTGCTCTAATTTATAATTCCTTTTCTATTTCTGTCACTGAGAGAAAAAAGCAATATGGACTGCTCTCCTCGATTGGAGCGACGAGGAAACAGATGAAACGGAGTGTTATGTTTGAATCCGTTGTGTTGAGTGCGATTGGTATTCCGCTTGGAGTGCTTGCCGGTCTGGGAGGTATGGCGGTCACCTTCTACTTCATTAGTGACATATTTGAAAGATTTTTTACAAATGATTCGGGCGGGATAGTGCTTCAGTTGTCGGCATCCCTTGTATCTATTGTAATTGCAGTTGTGGTAGGGTTTGTGACAGTGCTTATTTCTGCTTATCTTCCGGCTAGAAAGGCATTAAAAATCTCAGCGATTGAGGCCATCCGTCAGGCAGATGATATTAAACTGAAGCCGAGGAAATTAAAGACCTCCCGTATAGTGCAGAAGCTGTTTGGATTAGAAGGTATGCTGGCTTCGAAAAATTTTAAAAGGAATAAGCGGAAATACCGCGCGACTGTATTTTCCCTGTTTATCAGTATCGTACTTTTTATTTCAGCAAGCAGCTTTTGTGATTATATGTCAAAAAGCTTATCCATAGCTATGGTGGGGTATGATTGTGATTTGTTATATACGACGGAAGACCTTGACAAGGGTCAGAAATTGTATGATGGGATGAAAAAAGTAAAGGGTGTGACGAGTAGTAGTTGTAGTGTCATTGGTTTCGACCTCAACCTTGTTGTGGAGAAAAATCAGTTGACAGATAGTTATATAGATAAATCATTGGATCTGAATAGTCAGAAGGACAAAAATGGAAAGGTGCCGATGGATGTGCTGGTAGTTTTCTTGGATGAGACTTTTTATGAAAACTATCTTGACAAAAATGGATTTGATAAATCCATTTACATGGATAAGGAGAAGCCGACTGCGATTGCCGTGAATCAGATGCGTCGTTTCGTTGGCAGCATGGGAAAATATGAAGTATACCATGCATTTGATAAAAAGCAGTTTGACGGTAAGCTTTTGTTCCAGAAAAAACTGCCGAAGGGCTATGAGATAGATCCTTATATAGAAGAAAAGTTGGATAAAAATGGAAATCCTATGTTTACGGCAGTACAGTATGAATGGGAACCTACCGGTGATGGTGGCATGAATGGCAATCTGGTGGAAGGCTCGGAAAAAGAGATGACGATGAATGAGGCATTTGACATCACAGATATCCGGGTTGGCGGGATAACGGATGAGATTCCGTCCATGGCCGAAATATATGCCGGACAACATCCGATGCTTTTGTATCCGAGAGGAGCCATGGAGAAGATTTGTAAAGGTACAAAGGATTTTGAAGTTTCCATGAACTTTGATTCAGAGCAGCCAAAGGAATCGTATAATGAAATGCGTACATTCCTGCAAAACAATAATATGTCGGTTGATAAGCTGCAGAATATTGATGAAATGTACCAGTCGCAAAATGCATTATTAACTTTGGTTCGTGTATTCTCCTTCGGATTCATTATTTTAATTACCATGATTGCGATGGCGAATGTGTTTAATACGATTTCGACGAATGTATCTCTTAGGAGACGTGAGTTTGCGATGCTCCGTTCGGTCGGCATGACTCAGAAGGGCTTCTATAAAATGATGAATTTCGAATGTTTGTTATACGGAGTCAAAGGTGTTATGTACGGTGTGCCGGTTGCAATCGGTGTAACGGCGCTTATATACTGGGGTATCAGCGCTGGCATTGACCAGGATTTCTATGTTCCATGGTACAGCGTAGCAATTGCCGTTGGAAGTGTATTCGTCGTTGTGTTTGCTACGATGCTGTATTCCATGGGGAAGGTTCGCAAGGACAATGTAGTGGAGACGCTGAAAAATGAAAATTATTAGGAGACAAAGCAAAGTATTTTCCGAAATCAGCAGGACACATTTTCTTCACAAATATATGACTTATGTCAGTTGACACTGTCCCTGTAACGGTGTTAAGATAGACAGGCGAATGGGTAGCGAACGGTTATCCATCCGCCTGTTATCCATTTTGTGAAATTTTAAATCAGATGAATAACCGGAGAAAATATGTGATATCTGTTATATAGAGAAAAAATGCCCGATAAGGAGGAACAAATGTGTTATCAAAATTTAGTGTTAGACGACCATATACAGTGTTAGTAGCAGTTGTGCTGGTTCTCGTGCTGGGAGGACTTTCTTTCCAGAATATGAGCACCGATTTTCTGCCCAATATGGAATTTCCATATGCGCTGGTAATGACTACATATGCAGGCGCCAGCCCGGAGGAGGTGGAGACGGCAGTCACTAAGTCCGTGGAGCAGTCAATGGCAAGGATTAACAATATTAAGCAGGTTCAGTCGATGTCTCTCAATAATATGTCGATTGTAATGATGGAGTTTAACGATGGAACAGATATGGATTCAGCGGCTATTGATATGCGTGAAAGTCTGGACCAGGTCAAGGCGATGTGGACTGACGACAGCATCGGAAGCCCGACAATTATGAAAATCAATCCGGATATGATGCCAGTTATGGTGGCGGCGCTGGATTATGATAATCTGAAAAGTACGGAGGTAACAGACAAGGCAGAGTCTGATATTCTGCCGGAATTAGACAGTGTGGAGGGAGTTGCTTCCGTCAATGCGTCCGGAGAGGTCGAGAAGAAAATAGAGGTGATTATCCAGCAGTCCAAGATTAAGAAGATGAACCAGAAGGTTCAGGCGGCGATTGACGGCAAGCTCTCGGATGCTGAGGATAAAATTGATAAGAGTAAAAAGAAGCTGGAAGACGGTAAAAGTAATCTGGATTCGCAGAAAAAGAATGCGGCGGACAAAATCGCGAAGGGCGAGACGAAACTGAACGACGCTACCGATAAAATAAAAGACGGTCTGAAGACAATAGATGAGCAGATTACGAAGGTAAACGAGCAGAAGAAAACGCTACAGACTTCAGAAAAGCAGATTAAGGATGGGCTGGCGACGATTGCTACCAATAAAACAAAGCTGTCTTCTACGCTGAAAACGCTGAAGACAACAAAGACACAGTTAGATACATTAAACAATTCCTTAAAGACGCTGAGCGCGCAGGAGAACAGCCTGAAAAAGCAGATTGAGGAGCTCGGCAGTCAGGCGCCGGAAGCGTTGAAAACTTCACTGGCGTCCGTACAGGCACAGCAGAAGGTTCTGCGTGATAAGCTGAAAGAACAGGGAATGACGGAGGAAACGCTGGGGAAGAAGATAACAGAAGTAAACGGCGGTATTACCTCTGCTGAGAAGGGACTTTCTGAAATTGATAAGCAGGAAAAATCCCTGAAAAAGAACAAGACGAAGATAGACTCAGCAAATAAGAAAATCAAGTCGGGGCTGAAAAAGCTAAACTCTACAAAGAAGAAGCTGGAGAGCGGGAAGATTTCTACCTCTGAGGCATTGGAGCAGTTGAATAAGCAGAAGATTCTCTCCAGTATCCAGATTAGTGTGGCTGAGGCGCAGTTAAACAGTGGTTCAGAGAAACTCGATGAAGCCAAAAACCAGATGAAAGAGACAAAGAAGACGACAAAAGATAATGCGAGTCTCAAGAAAATTCTTACAAAGGAAATGGTGGAAAACATTTTAAAGGGTGAGAATTTTGATATGCCGTCCGGTTACATCACAGAGGAGGACGCCTCCTATCTGGTTCGTGTCGGCGACAAGATTGACTCGGTGGAGAATATCAGGGATTTGGTTATCTGCGATATGGATTTAGACGGACTGGATCCGATTACGCTTGGCGATGTAGCGGATATTGCAGAGACGGATAATGCAGAGGATGTCTACACTGTTGTGAATGGAAACCCGGCGGTTGCCGTGACGATACAAAAGCAGTCCGGGTACTCTACCGGTGATGTGACAGACGCTTTACAGGATAAATTTACCGAACTGGAAAAAAATAATGAAGGTCTTCACATTTCGATTCTGATGAATCAGGGTGTATACATCGATTTAGTCGTGGATGCGGTAAAGGAGAGTCTGCTTTATGGAGCAGTTCTTGCGATTTTGATTCTTTTGCTTTTCCTGTGGGATATCCGCCCGACGATTATCGTGGCATGTTCCATTCCGCTCAGTCTGGTAACGGCGATTGTAGCGATGTATTTCAGCGGCGTGACATTGAATATTATTTCTCTGTCTGGTCTGGCGCTTGGCGTCGGGATGTTAGTGGATAACTCCGTCGTCGTGATTGAAAACATATACCGTATGAGGGGCGAAGGCTATTCTGCCAGAAAGGCCGCTGTGGAGGGCGCGAAACAGGTGGCGGGGGCTATTGTGGCGTCCACTCTGACAACGATATGTGTGTTTGCACCGATTATTTTCACAGAAGGAATTACAAAACAGTTGTTTGTCGATTTGGCACTGACGCTTGCGTACACGCTTGGCGCCAGCCTGATTGTTGCACTTTCTCTTGTTCCGGCTATGTCGGCGGGTATGATTCGCAAAGTCAGTGACCGGAGATTTAAGTTTTTGGATGTGGTGCAGAGGGGATATGGGAAGGCGCTTGCCAGACTTCTCAGACTGAAACCGGTAGTGTTAATAGGGGCATTCGTGCTGCTGATTGCATTTGCATTTCTTGCCGGACAGAGAGGTATGTCGATGATGCCGGAAATGGAAAGCACGCAGATGACAGTCAATGTCACAACGGAGGATGATAAGGATTTTGAAGAAACGAAGGAACTTGCTAATCAGACGATGGATAAAATCCGTGAGATTTCGGATGTAGAAAAGGTAGGCGCGTATGCGGGAAGCGGTTCTTCCATGTCAATGCTGACAGGTGGGGGCAATGCTAATTCCGTTACAATGTATGTGCTGTTAAAAGAGGATCGTGAGTTCGACAACATAGAGATTAAGAAACTGATTTCAGATAAAACAAAAAATCTGGACTGTGAGGTGGAAGTCAATGCCTCTGCCATGGATATGAGTTCCCTGACCGGAAATGGCGTAAGAATTATCGTAAAAGGAAAGGATTTAGATAAGCTTCAGAGTGTTTCCGAGGAGGTTATGGGGCGGCTTGAGGATGTGGAAGGATTGTCCGATATTTCGAATGGACTGGAAGATTCCGGAAAAGAATTCCGTATCTCGGTAAATAAGGCTAAGGCAATGAAGTATTCGCTGACAGTGGCACAGGTATACCAGCAGATTAGCGCAAAGGTAAAAGATGCTACATCCGCATCCACTGTTTCTACTGACACTGATGAAATGGATGTATATGTCAGTGATTCAACGGATACCAAGATGACGAGGAAGGATATTAAAAATCTTAAAATTGAATACACCGACGCAACGACTCAGAAAACGAAAAAAGTTAAGCTGAGTAAGATTGCTAAATTTAAAGTGGCAGATTCGCCGAACACCATTTACCGTGATGGACAGTCGCGGTATGTAATGGTAACAGCGGCAATTGGCGAGGATTATATCGTCAGTGATGTCAGTGCCAATGTGAAAAAGGCGATGAAGGAGTATAAAGCGCCGGCCGGGTATGAGATTGAGTTTGACGGCGAGGACGAATCGACGCAGGAAGCGATGGAACAGGTAATGCTCATGATGGTTCTCGGTGTTGTGCTGATGTACTTGATTATGGTGGCACAGTTCCAGTCTCTGCTCTCACCGTTTATCATCCTGTTTACAATACCGCTCGCCTTTACCGGAGGATTTATGGGACTCTGGATAAGCAGAAATGATATCAGCGTTATTGCGATGATTGGATTTGTCATGCTGGCAGGTATCATTGTAAATAATGGTATCGTGCTGGTAGATTATACAAACCAGTTGAGGCGTGCCGGTACGGAAAAACGCGCGGCGCTTGTCGAAGCGGGAACTACTCGTCTGCGCCCGATTCTGATGACGGCGTTGACAACGGTGCTTGGACTGATTCCAATGGTGGCAAGTGGAAGCATGGGCTCCGATATGACAAGGCCAATGGCAATCGTAACGATAGGCGGACTAATTTATGGTACACTTTTAACTCTTTTTGTGGTACCATGTATTTATGATTTATTGAACCGTAAAAAGGATATTACAGAAAAAGAGGATTGAAAATGGGAGAAAAGGTAAATGCACCAATCGGTGTTTTTGATTCGGGAGTCGGCGGTCTGACGGTGGCAAGGGAGATTATGCGGCAGCTTCCGGGCGAGAGTCTGGTTTATTTTGGCGATACGGCGAGAGTGCCATATGGCAGTAAATCGAAAAATACAGTCTGCAAGTACAGCAGACAGATTGTCAACTTTTTGCTTACCAAGGATGTCAAGGCGATTGTAATTGCCTGCAATACGGCAAGTGCACTGGCAAGGGAAGAAATACAGAGACAGGTAAATATTCCGGTCATTGACGTAGTGGAGCCGGGCGCCCGCATGGCAGCGTCATCGACCAAGAATCTGAATATTGGCATCCTCGGAACGGAGAGTACGGTGAAAAGCGGTATTTATGAAAAATACCTGCACCGAATCAATCCGGAAATTACCGTTGTCAGCAAGGCGTGTCCGCTGTTTGTTCCTCTGGTGGAGGAAGGACTTTTAGAAGACCGTGTGACAGAGGACATTGTAGGAAGATATCTTCATGAGATGAAGGAATATGAGATTGACACGCTCGTCCTTGGCTGTACCCACTACCCATTGATTCGTGGTGTGATTGGCAGAGAGGTGGGAAAGGATGTCAAGCTGGTTAATCCGGCGTATGAGACGGCAAAGTCATTGAAAGAGCTTCTCCGTGAGAAGGATTTGCTGGCAGCAGGAGAATCGGAGACCAGATATGATTATTATGTAAGTGACGGCGAGGAGAAGTTTATTGCGTTTGCCGATTCGGTTCTTCCATGCCATGTAAAAAATACAACAGTGATTGACATTGAGGCATATTGAATGAAAAAATAGTCCCCCTGCATATATTTGTGTCAGGGGGATTTTTTTATGATGATGAGAAAAAAGAATTTACTGCTTGGCTGCTTTTTTATTGCTCTTTTTTTTAGTGTTTCTGTTTTGTCCCGCTTTCTGGTTCTGACGGTCAGGGTGAGGAATGAGCCTGTACTGTCAGATAATATAGAAGACTTTCGAAAATTTGATGTGGCAGCGGAGCAGCTTGAGCATATGGGGGAGTGGTCAGATAGTAAGTATAGGAGACTGGCGGCCAGTTTTCTATATAATGGGGGAAGGCTTGGTAAGGAGGACGTGCTGTGTCGTTCTTTTTCGTGGTACAACCGGATGCTGCCGGATTCGGTGGGGAAGGACTACCAGAAGGCGTTTCAGTCGTTGCTGGCTGACGGTGTGTATTTTCCTGTCGGGGAGGACTTCGACGAGGGTGCTTCGGTCAGCTTTTCGGATTCATGGGGCGGGAGGAGAAATTACGGCGGTGACAGACGGCATGAGGGGACGGATATTATGCCAACGAAAAAAGAGCGGGCATATTTTACTGTTGTCAGCGTCAGCGACGGTGTGGTAGAGAAGAAGGGCTGGCTGAATCTCGGCGGCTACCGCCTTGGCATACGCGCAGAGCATGGGGCGTATTATTATTACGCCCATCTGGACCATTACGCGGACGGTATCGAGGAGGGAAGCAGGGTGGAGGCAGGCGAGCTGATTGGCTATATGGGGGACTCCGGCTACGGGGAGGAGGGAACGGTCGGGAAATTTGACGTTCATCTGCATTTTGGCATTTACCTGCAAATAAAGGGAAGAGAGGTCAGTGTAAATCCCTATCAGATTTTGCGGTATTTAGAGAGTAATAAAGTAGGGTTCACACGAAAGTAAATTTGTGTTACACTTATAAGGTACTTGAAAGGAGAAAGGGAATGAAGATTGATAAATGTGAGCTTGGATATATAGCGAAAAAGAAGAAAATTAGTTTTCTCTGGCTGATGGTATCGGTCTTAATTGGAGTAGCCATTTTTCTAATCGGTTATTTCTGGACACATACAAGGGCAAATATTTTTACTGTAGTCGCAGTTCTTATGGTACTGCCTGCGGCGAAGCATATCGTGTCCCTGATTATATTATTTTCAAAAAAAGGAGTTTCGAAGGAACGTTTTGACAAGATAAAGGAGGCGTCCGGGAACGCAATTTTGCTGACGGAATATGTATTTACCTCAACGGAGAAAATAATGAATCTTGACTTTGTCCTGATAAAAAATGGTAATGTACTGGCGGTGAAAGCTCCGGCTAAACAGGATGTGGAGTATATGAAAAAATATTTAGAGGACAGCGTGCATAAGGCGGCTCCGTCCTTTCATGTAAAGGTTTTCGATACGGACGAGCAGTTATTAAAGCAGTTAAGTAAGCTGGCGCAGGCAGAGGCAGAGCCGGCAAAGGAGGAGAAGGTGGTAGAGTGCCTTCGTTCTCTGGCGGTTTGACACCGTTAGGCAAACGCACCGGAATGGGAGAGTATTGTGAAAGAAGTTCAGATAGAAAAGAATGAGAGCGGACAGCGCTTTGATAAATTTTTACAGAAATATTTGAAGGAAGCAACAAAGGGCTTTATTTATAAAATGCTTCGTAAGAAAAATATCCGCTTGAATGGGAATAAAGCTGCGGGAAACGAACTGCTCCGGCAGGGAGATATCGTGACGATTTACTTTTCGGAGGAAACGCTGTCGAAATTCCGTGGAGAAGCGGATGACAAGTATTATCCCGTGACAGAGCTGGATATTGTTTATGAAGATTCAGAAATCGCGCTTATCAATAAAAAAGTCGGTATGCTCTCGCAGAAAGCAAGACCGGAAGATGTCAGTCTGGCAGAATATTTTCCCGGCTATCTGCAGGAAAAGGGCGAGTGGCAGCCGGGCGGTGCATTTACGCCGGGCATTTGCAATCGGCTGGATAGAAACACAAGCGGTTTGGTAATTGGCGGGAAAAGTCTGGCAGGGCTTCAGAAAATGTCAGAGCTATTGAGAGAGCGTACGATGGACAAGTATTATGTAACCATTGTCGAGGGAGTCATGCGAAAACCTTCTTTTCTAAAAGGTTATCTGGCAAAGGATGAAGTGGATAATAAGGTAACCATTTTTGAGGAGGATGGAAAAGGGCGTTCGTATATTGAGACAGGATATGAACCGCTCTGCAATAATGGAGAATACACCTATCTGCGGGTTCATCTAATAACAGGGAAGACGCATCAGATTCGGGGACATTTAAGCAGTATCGGACATCCGGTTCTGGGAGATATTAAGTATGGAGGACACTCCTATCATGGACTGCGCAGCTATCTTTTGCATGCTTCAGAGATTGTTTTTCCAAAATTGGAAGAACCTTTTACATCAATCAGTGAAAAAAAATTTGTGGCTTTGCCGCCGCAGAAATTTTTAAATATAAAAGAAAAATTGTTTGGAGATAAGGAGTGACAGGTATGAAACGAGCAATTATGTTGTTTGCAGAGGGCTTTGAAACGGTTGAGGCGTTGATGGTGGTCGATATTCTTCGCCGTGGTGATGTGGAGGTCACGATGGCGTCCATTACGGAGGATGAAATGATTTCGAGTTCGCATGGAGTCCGGATTGAAATGGACGCCGTACTTGGCGAGGTGGATTTATCGGAGTATGACGCCATTATTTTGCCGGGCGGTATGCCGGGTACGCTTCATCTTGGCGAGAGCGAGGCGGTAAAGAAGGCGCTTCATGTGATGAATGATGCCGGAAAAATTGTGTCGGCAATCTGTGCAGCACCGGGAGTTCTCGGAAAACATGGTTTTTTAGAGGGCAAGAAGGCATGCAGCTATCCAAGTCATGAGGAAAATCTTACTGGTGCAACGGTGCTTCGGGACGCAGTTGTCGTGGATGGCAATATTGTGACCAGCCGTGGTCTGGGTACGGCGATGGAATTTGCTTTTACTCTTTTGGAGATACTGGAAGGGAAGGAAAAAGAGGAGCAGATAAAGGAAGCCATCGTATATCAGGAATTGGCAAAGAAATGATTTTAAAGTAAAGTTTCGGAGTGGAGGATATATGGCAACATGGAATTCCAGAGGCTTGCGGGGTTCTTTTCTGGAAGAATTGATAAATTTAACAAATGAAAAATACCGCTCGCAGAAGCTGGCGCTGATTCAGAAGGTACCGACGCCAATTAAACCAATCAATATTGATAAGAGCACCAGACACATCACGCTGGCGTATTTTGAACAAAAAAGTACCGTTGATTATATCGGGGTGGTACAGGGAATCCCGGTATGCTTTGATGCGAAGGAGTGTGCGACAGGGAATTTTCCTTTAGCAAATGTACATGAACATCAGATTGCTTTTATGTCTGAGTTTGAGGAGCAGGACGGTGTAGCTTTTTTGTTAATTTATTATAAAAGTAAAGATTGTTTTATGTATCTACCTTTTTCCAGATTAAAAAAATTTTGGGACAGAATGGAAAATGGCGGACCAAAACATTTTAAATTTGAAGAATTAGATCCATCATATGAGATTTCGACGTATTCTGGGACTTTTGTACATTATCTTGAGCAGGTGCAGATGGACTTGGAACGCAGATAATTTCAATGCCATAACTTACCAAAATAAAATAGACCTTTGTGGTTACAATAGTATCAAGATAAACGAATGAAAAAGGTGACAGCGTTTCGAAACGACGAACCGGCACGGGGAAGCGATAGAGGAATGTGAGTTGCCTGCACATTCCTTTATCTTTGACTATAAATTAAGAAACTACGGAGGTGAAAAACTATGGCAAGCAATAGCGGTTCTAGAATGGAAGTACCACAGGCAAAAGATGCTATGAACAGATTCAAGATGGAGGTTGCTAGCGAGATCGGTGTAAATCTTAAGGATGGTTACAATGGTGACCTGACATCTCGTGAGGCTGGTTCTATCGGTGGCGAGATGGTACGCCAGATGATCAAGAAGCAGGAAGAAAGCATGAAATAATCGCGACCGTATTAAGCGGTGCAAAAATAGTAGAAAGCAGCCAGTGCGAGTTTACTCGTAACTGGCTGCTTTCTACTATTTTTATAGCGCGCGAGCGCGCGTGCGGGCTGACGAAGTCAGACCGAGAGCACCGCTTAAAGCGGACGGAGGAGGCTGTTACGAGTTTACTTGTAACTGGCTGCTTTCTACTATTTTTATAGCGCGCAAGCGCGCGTACGGACTGACGAAGTCAGGCCGGGCACCGCGAAAGGGAAGAAAAGTATTTGCAATCGAATACAAGATGTGATACTATTTATTCTGAAGCTACCATTGATGGTAGGCGGTTAGCCCTCTCAGGAGGGACTGCAACCCTCCAATTACAATGTATTTCTGATACATATGGACCCCCCTGTGTGGGAATCTGGGAAAGGAGGGCTGAGCAGATGTTGACAATGGAAGGATTGATTTCAGTGATTGGCTTATGTCTGACCTGTTTTGGTCTTGGATACGCCATTGGAAATAAAGACGATGACCAGAAACAAAAATAGCCGCCCCCAGTCCACAAAACTAAGGCGACTATTTGTCTAAATTTTGGGGCTAACCGTCTATCGGTAGCTTCGCTAAAAGATGCCTGTGCTGTGTGATAACAGGTGTCTTTCTTTTAGCTATAATATAGCATATTACTAAAGTTGTTTCAATATTTTTTATGGAAATGATAAAATTTTTTATGATCTATTAAGTCTGGCACTTTGCATATTGTACTCCCTGTCTGCAAATGCTATAATTTCAACAGGATAGGATATATGAGAGGAGAAATCCATGAACTCAGAACTTTTTGAAAAAATATGCAGAAAGTTGAAACTAGGGGAACTCAAATATCAGCCGGAGTCGCTAAAGGGCGGCTTGACGCACAAAATGTATTCCCTATTTACGAAAGAGGGGAAATATGCCGTTAAGCTCTTGAATCCCTATATTATGAAAAGGGATACAGCAATGGGAAATTACCGGACGGCGGAGGAACTTGAGTTAAAGCTGGAGCAGCATGGGATTCCAATTGTTCCTGCACTGGTTTTTAATGGGAAAAAGATGCAGGAAATAGACGGACAGTATTTCTATCTCTTTGACTGGTACGAGGGAAAACGACTAAAAAATGAGGAAATAACGGTGGCACATTGCCGGACGATAGGAAAGTATCTTGCGGCAATACACAGCATCGAAAGACAGGAAGCAGAGTGTGAGCGTGATGAAATCCACATTGACTGGGATTTTTATATTGATAAAATGAAATCTCAGAATAAAGAACTTCATGCTCTTTTGTTACATAATCGACAGCTTTTTTATGAAAGTCAGGAGAAGGGAAATCTCGCGATTAAAAAAATTCCGGCTGTCCAGTCGATTTGTC
The DNA here is from genome assembly GCA_002362575.1 of Lachnoclostridium sp. UBA3262. Classification (GTDB taxonomy): domain Bacteria; phylum Bacillota; class Clostridia; order Lachnospirales; family Lachnospiraceae; genus Eubacterium_F. The sequence continues at coordinate 14,563 of DEUM01000048.1, forward strand.
ACAATGATATGGATAGCAAAAATGTGCTGTGGAAGGGAGAGGATTGTCGGATTATTGATTTAGAAAGCCTTTCTTTTTTCAGTCCCTTTATCGAGTTATATGAGGTAGCGTTGTGCTGGTCGGGCTACGAGATATGTAATATAAATTATGATTTCATGAGAGAACTGATTCATTCCTATGCAGAGTCCGGCGGAGAACTTCCGACCGATTGGGAAACGATTTATTATAGTAACTATGGCAGGCTGGAATGGCTGGAATACAATATAAAACGTGTCTTAGGGATTGATTGCGCAGAGGATGAGCGGGAACTTGGCGTATCGGAAGTGAGAGAGACAACGGCGCATGTTATTTACTATGATAAAGAACGAGAGAAAATTTTGAACTGCCTGAATTCGATATAAAAATGGCTGACGGAGAATCCGTCCGAAAGATAAAAAAGGCTCGCGCTTTTTAGCGGAGCCTTTTTCTTGACCTGACACCGTCAGGTTAGTACCGTGTATACACAGTAAATCCTTCCGATGTGAGCGAGGACGAGGTTATTTTTCTATCCCAGTGAACGGAGGAGTTGAAATTTCCTTCTACAACTGTAATATAGTTATTTTGCTTGGTTAGCACGATGACAGAGTGGTAGTTTCCGATTCGGATATTGTCACCAGTTCGAATTTTATCAAACGATTTGTGCGTGGTATAAGCTTTCTCCTTACCAAAGACAGTATCACTCAGCTTAGCGGCAAAACCATAACAGCCGTACCCATTGCCAAAGCGTGGAGAATAGTAATAATAGCTGTTTGTCAGCGGCATCCCCTCAGGATATGTGCTGCGAAGGGAATTTAGGGTAGCGTAGGCACTCTGTTCTGTGACTGCTGCCCCTTGCGACGGTGTAGAAACAGGCTTGTCCGTCGGCTTTGATGGTACTTGAGGTTTTGACGGTATCTGAGGTTTTGATGTTGTTTTTTTAGGTTTTACTGTAACCTTACAATGGAAGGTCTTTGATTTTACTTTTGCGGTAATCGTTGCCGTGCCAACTTTTTTAGCCTTTACCTTACCCTTCTTTGATACCGTTGCAATCTTTTTTGAAGAAGATTTCCATGTTACCTTTTTCTTAGTTCCCTTGATTTTTAAGGTGTGGCTCTTACCTACAGTCAAGGTCAGCTTCTTTTTGCTGATTTTAATTGAAGCAGCAGTAGCGTCTGACGCCGGAATCAAAGGAGCGGCGAGAGCGAGTGTAAGAACGCCTGTGATAAAGGTTCTTTTTATATTACGGAAAGTTTTCCTGTTTTTCAGATTCATGTGAATCATCCTTTCTTTTTTGTAGTATAGGCACAGTATAGCATAAAATATTACAAAAATGTTACAAAATTCGCAGTTACATAAAATTACTAAAATATTTTCCTTTATTACGGAAAAATGAGTAATTTTGGTAAAAAGAACACATCTTTATATAAAAGATTAAAAATAAAATTACAAATTATCATTTTTCTGCCACATTTTCATGCTAGTATAACCACAATAGTTATTTAGTAACTATTACTCCCACCCTATTATACGATGGAAGACACCCCGGTTCGCCGGGGTGTTTTTCCGTTGTCATAAGAAAATTTTTGTGATTTATTGAAATTAAGCCGAAAATGTAGTATGATGTTAGGGACTAAAGTGTCAAATGAGAAATAAATGCACATATAGAAGATGTGCGAATGGAGGAAGAAAATGAGTAACAAGTTGAAAGTAGGTATCCTTGGCGGTACCGGAATGGTAGGACAGAGATTTATCTCCCTTTTAGAAAACCATCCGTGGTTTGAGGTAGTGACGATTGCCGCCAGTCCGCGAAGTGCGGGAAGTACCTATGAGGAGGCTGTTTCGGGACGTTGGAAAATGTCGACGCCGATGCCGGAAGCAGTAAAAAACATTATCGTGAAAAATGTCAACGATATCGAGGCAGTGAGCAGTGAGGTTGACTTTGTATTCAGCGCTGTGGATATGACAAAGGAAGAAATTAAAAAAATTGAGGAAGACTATGCAAAGACAGAGACTCCTGTTGTATCGAATAACAGCGCACATAGATGGACACCGGATGTGCCAATGATTGTACCGGAGGTAAATCCAGAGCATTTGGAAGTGATTGAGAGTCAGAAAAAGCGTCTTGGGACAAAGAAAGGATTTATCTGCGTAAAGCCAAACTGTTCGATTCAGAGCTATGCTCCGGCATTGACTGCGTGGAGAAAGTTTAAGCCGACGCTGGTTGTTGCTACGACGTATCAGGCGATATCTGGTGCTGGAAAGAATTTTACAGACTGGCCGGAAATGGAGCGGAATATTATTCCGTTTATCGGCGGGGAAGAAGAAAAGAGTGAACAGGAACCTCTCCGTATATGGGGAAAGGTAGAAAACGGTGAAATTGTAAAAGCAGATGGGCCGTTGATTACCAGCCAGTGTATTCGTGTTCCGGTTTTAGACGGGCATACGGCGGCAGTTTTTGTGAACTTTGAGGAAAACCCTACAAAAGAGGAACTGATACAGGCATTGACAGAGTTTAAGGGAGAGCCACAGGAACTTGGGCTGCCAAATGCTCCGAAACAGTTTATTCAGTATCTGGAGGACGATGACCGCCCTCAGGTAGCACTGGATGTAAACTATGAAAACGGTTTTGGTATCAGTATCGGACGGCTGAGGGAGGACGCATACTTTGACTGGAAATTTGTCGGACTTTCTCATAATACAGTGCGCGGTGCGGCAGGAGGAGCGGTATTGATGGCAGAACTTTTGAAGGCAAAAGGCTATCTTACGGCAAAATAAAAAATGGAGGTTTCTATGGGAAAATTTCGTATTCTGTTAAAAGGAATTGTTCAGTACAAGGACAGCTATCTGGCAGTAGAGCGGTGGTATGATGACAGAATTTTTGAGCCGTACCAGTGGGAATTTGTCGATGGTGAAATGGAATTTGGTGAGACGCCGGAAAAAGCGGTAGCGCGGATTATCGCAGAAAAGACAGGCGTTCCTGTGCAAGTAGATAAACCCCTTTATACATGGGGGTTTACGGCGGGGGAAATCTGTACGGCGGGAATTGCATTTCTTTGTGACGCACAGACAGATCAGGTAGTTCTCTCGGAGGAACTTCACGACAGCCAGTGGGTGCCGAAGGATGAAATCACGAATGTAATTACAAATAAGGCAGTGGTAGCGGATATCGAAAAGGCAGGGCTGGCAAACAGCTTTGATTTAGATGACTTTGGAAAGGTGGATTTATTTATTGAACCTATGGATTAAAAATGGGCACCTTTTGGATCCCGTGAATCATCGCGATGAAATATGTGATATATATGTAGAGGATGGAAAGGTTGCTGTAGCAGGCAGCCTTTCGTCAGATACAGAGGAAGAAATGAAGGGCAGCCAGACAGTCGTCATTGACGCAGCGGGAAAATATGTAATGCCCGGCTTTCTGGACCTCCATGTACATTTGCGTGAACCGGGGTTTGAGTATAAGGAAACGATTAAAACAGGAACGGCTGCGGCAGCAAAAGGCGGTTTTACGGCAGTGTGCCCGATGCCAAATACAAAACCGGTAACGGACTCTCCGGAGATGATACGGAAGGTGCTTGCGATAGCAGAGCGCGACAGCCGGATTCATGTATATCCGGTCGGTGCGGTAACGAAAGGACAGCAGGGAGAAGAACAGACAGATATTGCAGGCATGGTAAAGGCGGGCGCGCGGGCGATTAGCGAGGATGGAAAGTCGGTGATGAACGCGGAGCTTTACCGTGAGGCTATGAAAGAGGCGGCTAAGGCCGGGATTCCGGTACTTGCCCACTGTGAAGACAAAAATATGGTTGGCAGAGGGGCAATGAATGAGGGGAAAAAAGCAGAGGAACTCGGCATGGCAGGTATTTCCAATGCGGTAGAGGACGTCATTGTGGCAAGGGATATCCTGCTTGCAAAAGAGACGGGAGCAAAGCTTCATCTGTGCCATTGCTCGACCAGAGACAGTGTTTCCATGCTCCGCTTCGCAAAGGAACATGGCGTGGACGTTTCGGGAGAGGTATGCCCTCATCATTTTGCGATGACAGAGGACGAGATTCCGGGCGACGATGCAAATTATAAAATGAATCCGCCGCTGCGAAGCAGGGAAGATGTAAAAGCCCTGTGCGACGGCCTATCAGAGGGAGTAATGGAAGCGATATCGACAGACCATGCCCCGCACGGCGAGGAGGAAAAGAAAAAATCCATTGCCGACGCCCCGTTTGGTATTGTAGGCTCGGAAACGGCATATGCACTGGCAGTAACCTATTTAGTTAAAAATGGGTATTTGACGCCAATGCAGTTAGTAGAGCGTATGAGTACAAACCCGTGCCGGATTCTTGGCGTACAGGGAGGAAGCCTTGGCGTCGGTATGCCGGCAGATATTACGATAGCAGATATGTCTACGGAATATATCATTGATAAAAATACTTTTGTTTCAAAGGGAAAAAACACGCCATTTCATGGGACAAAGGTTCAGGGAAGGGTGTTTTACACCATCGTGGGAGGAGAAATTGTGTATCAATACGAGGAGGAAATTTATGATTAACAAGTTAATAGAAAATATAAAAAAGACAGAGGCGCCGATTGTAGTTGGATTGGATCCAATGCTCGGCTATGTGCCCAAATACATACTGGATAAGGCGGTAAAGGAGCAGGGAGAGACGCTGGAAGCGGCGGGAGCGGCAGTCTGGGAGTACAATAAGGGAATCATCGATGCGACCTGCGATTTGATTCCGGCAGTGAAACCGCAGATTGCGATGTACGAGCAGTTCGGGATTCCGGGCATAGAAGCATTTAAAAAGACAGTGGATTACTGTAAGGAAAAGGGACTGGTCGTTATCGGTGATATTAAGCGCGGTGATATTGGTTCTACTTCAACTGCTTACGCTGTCGGACATTTGGGCAAGGTACAGATAGGGAGCAAAAAACTGTCCGGGTTCGATGAAGATTTTGTCACAGTAAATCCTTATCTTGGCTCGGACGGTGTAAATCCGTTTATCGATGTCTGTAAAGAGGAAAAGAAGGGGATTTTCGTCCTTGTAAAGACCTCAAATCCTTCCTCCGGGGAATTTCAGGATAAAAAAATTAATGGCAGGCCATTGTATGAGATTGTCGGCGAGAAGGTAGCAGAATGGGGCGCCGGATGTATGGGCGGTTCCTACAGTTATGTGGGTGCTGTCGTGGGAGCAACCTATCCTGAGATGGGCAAGGTACTTCGTAAGATTATGCCAAAGACTTACATTTTGGTGCCGGGATATGGCGCGCAGGGTGGAACGGCAGCGGATTTGAAACCGTATTTCAATGAAGACGGTCTGGGAGCTATCGTCAACTCCTCCCGCGGCATTATCTGTGCCTATAAGCAGGAAAAGTATGCACAGTATGGCGAATCGGGTTATGCAGAAGCTTCCCGTCAGGCAGTGATAGATATGAAAAACGATATCAGCAGTATTTTTTAGATGGAGGTACATATGTCAAAGAAACAGTGTATGGCGAAGGTAACGTCTGTGACTAAGCTGGCGGAGGGAATCTTTTCTATGTGGCTTTCCGCTCCTGAGATTGCGGAGCAGGCTGTACCCGGACAATTCCTCTCTCTGTACTGTAAGGATAAGGATAAGCTTCTTCCGAGACCGATTAGTCTCTGTGAAATCGAAAGAGGAGAGGGGGTTCTCCGTCTCGTATTCCGTGTCGTGGGTGCAGGGACAGAGGAGTTTTCCAAGATGAATCCGGGCGAGGAAATAAAAGTACTAGGACCGCTTGGCAATGGTTTTCCGATAGAGGAAGTAAAAAACGCTGGAAAGAGGGCTGTCCTGATTGGCGGAGGTATCGGAATCCCCCCACTACTACAATTGTCGAAAGAATTTCAGGGACAGGTGACTACCGTTGTAGGATACCGAAATTCCGATACTTTTTTGTTAAAGGAGCTGGAGAAGGCAGCCGACTGTGTTGTCATAGCGACAGAGGATGGAAGTATCGGAACAAAAGGAAATGTGATAGATGCAATCCATGAAGGGCAGATAACAGGAGATATCGTGTATTCCTGTGGACCAACGCCGATGCTCCGCGGGGTAAAGGCATGGAGTGAGGAGGAAAAAATTCCGGCGTGGATTTCCATGGAGGAAAAAATGGCGTGTGGAATCGGCGCTTGCTTAGCTTGCGTGTGTCAGTCGAAGGACATAGATGACCATTCTAAAGTGCACAATAAGCGGATTTGTAAAGATGGTCCGGTTTTTTTGGCAGAGGAAATAGAATTATAAAATAGGAGGCGCAGTGCAGTATGAACCGAAGATTAGCAGTCAATTTTGCCGGAATTACTTTTGACAATCCGGTAACAACGGCCTCCGGAACCTTTGGCTCGGGGCTTGAATACAGTGAATTTGTCGGCCTTGACAGACTGGGGGCGGTTACGACAAAGGGGGTAGCAAGTGTACCGTGGCAGGGAAATCCAACCCCCCGGATTGTCGAAACACATGCCGGGATGCTGAATGCGATTGGGCTTCAGAATCCGGGGATAGATACATTAATTGAGAGGGATTTACCATATTTACATAAAAAAGGCGCACGCATTATTGTCAATGTGTGCGGACATTCGAAAGAGGATTACGTGGAAGTAGTAGAGCGCCTCGCAGAGGAAGACGTCGATATGCTGGAAATCAATATTTCCTGCCCGAACGTAAAGGCAGGTGGAATTGCCTTTGGGCAGAAGCCGGAGATGGCAGAGGAGATTACAAGGGCAGTGAAGGAGAAGGCAAGGCAGCCGGTCATTATGAAACTGAGTCCGAATGTGACAGATATTACGGAGATGGCAAAGGCTGTGGAAGCCGGGGGAGCGGACGGCGTTTCTCTCATCAACACGCTGACCGGAATGAAGATTGATGTAGCCCGTAAGACGTTTGCACTTGCCAATCAGACCGGCGGGATGTCGGGGCCTTGTGTGAAGCCGATTGCCGTGCGCATGGTATATCAGGTGGCGAACGCCGTAAAAATCCCAGTCCTTGGGATGGGAGGCATACAAAACACGGAGGATGCACTGGAATTTTTGATGGCAGGGGCGACGATGGTTGCTGTGGGAACAGCAAATTTCTTCCATCCCTATGCGACGATGGAGATTATAGACGGGCTGGCAGAGTATACAGAGCGGGAAAATCTGGACAGCATAACGGATATTATAGGATGCGTTGGCCGACAGGAATAATGGTCTGCTCTGATAAATTAGGAATAACAAATTTTTTAAACAAATAAGAAAGAATGGAGGTCACTATGAATAGTTGGAAAGAGAGAATGAGAAAACGTATCGTTTCGACAGGAAAGAAGTACAAGGCTCTGCGTGCACCAGTGCTGGCAGTCACGATACTATTTTTAGTCGTATATCACAGCGTGAGAAAATTTTTGACAGAATTTTTGTATCATCCGGTACGGCATAGGGTTACGGTCGGTATTCTGATTGCTGCTTTTTTGGCGGTGCAGCTTGGAAATGGTTTCGTCTTTGCGGACAAGGAGGAAGCGGGCAAAGCTACCATTTTATCTTTTTCTAAAATAGAAAGAAATATCCTTTCGCAAAAGCTGGAAACCGGAGCAGATGAGAACGATATCGTTCTACCGGAAAAATTAAAAGCAAAGGTAGAAGTAGATAACGAGGCAGATAGCGAGGAGGATGTGAAGGCAGAGTCTGCTGCCACGGGAAGCAGTGTTCAGGCGGAGAATACGGATAAAGAAGAAAAGGTGGAGACGATTTCCGTTGGTGTCGCATGGAAGCTTGTGGATGTGGAGACAAGGTCAGGAGAGAAAAAGGACACATTCGATGGAAATGCAGCAGGCACATACCGTTACCGCGCTGCTTTATCGCAGAAATATGAGATAGCGGAGGATTGTGAACTTCCGATTATTACCGTGACGGTAGAAGAACGGACCGTCGAGGAGGAAAATAAAGAAGAACAGGCTAAAAACAATGCGGCTAAGGAGCAGGCAAAGAAGAAAACATCGGTTATGAAAGGCTCTGCCCGTTTGGGAGATACCGGTGTGGCAAAGATTGGTGATACCTGCTACGATACATTGCAGGAGGCTATCGATGCGTCGACAGGAGGCACAGAAAGTAATCCTGTCAAAATTGAAATCATATCGGATATGACACTGGCAGATAAGCAGGAAGTTTATGTTCGTACAGGCAAACATGTTCAATTGGTTTCTTCCGGAAAATATACGATAAAGCGGGCAGACGGGCTGCAAAGAGCACTGTTAATCGTAGAGAAGGAAAGTACACTGGTACTTGGCTCCGCCAGTGGCATGGGAACGAATACACTGACACTGGACGGTGGAGCTGTATGGACTGGTGCGGCGGACGCTTTACTGGGACGGGGAACGACAAACTCCGGTGTAAAGAGCTCTCTGCGTCCGCTTATTGACGCAGGAGGTGAGTATGGTTCTGGTGGCAGTGTATATCTGTACAGGGGAGTGATTTTGCAGAACAACGATTGTCAGGGTAACAATTATGGCAGTGCGATAACGGCTGCTAGCGGGGCATGTATATATCTCCGTGGTGGGATAATACAGAACAATTATACTGTCAATTCCGGTGGTGCAATAAAAATGTACAGTGGCAGCCGTATGTATATGACAGACGGAAGAATTTCGGGAAACAGCGCGAATAACCATGGCGGCGGAATACAGATTTATGGTGGCGACGGGGGTGAAAACGCGGCTTCAAAAACGTCGGTCTTTGAAATGTCAGGCGGTGTAATAAAGAATAACCGTTGTAAAAAGTATGGTGGCGGTATTACCGTATCGGATTATTCGGATGTTACTTTATCCGGGGATGCAATGATTATAGATAATTCAACGGATAACGATGGAAGTTTTCCAGGCGGCGGCGTGGCATTTGCGGATAAGAATACGTCACTGAAGGTATCCGGCAGTGTAAAGATTTTTGGTAATATCCGCGATGGTAAAAATGATAATCTTCATGTCGGCTCCTATTCTTGTAACAAGGTGTCAGTGGATTCTCTGGATGCGGATGCACGTATCGGTGTAACACATGCGAACCAAACCGGAATTTTTACGGAAACGATAGATACGTCTTACAGACAGAATTTTTTCAGCGACAATAATGACTATACAGTAAAGGCAACGGCTGACAGTGAACTTGAAATTAGCGCGGGAACGATTAAAATTACCGGACAGCCTACCGTGCCAAATTATCCTTCGGAAAAGGAAATTTCTGTTACGGCAACGGGCAGCGGCACTTTGTCATATCAGTGGTATACCTATCAGGAGGGTGGCAGTATAGAGAGGGCTTCCGGTGATTCGACAAAGAGTACCTACACTCTGCCGGATGATTTGGATGCCGGAGAACACTTTTACTATTGTGCAGTGTCAGATGGCAGTTCTTCGGATGCGTCAAAGATTATTAAGATAAGTGTAGCGGGAACGAAAAAGACAAGCGTGACATATAATTATAGAGCAAATGGCGGTGATTCTGCGGATAAGAAGAAAGCTTCCGTGGCAGATGGCGGGGACGTCGACTTATCCGTAAAGGCGTTCAAAGACGGCTGGACTTTTGTGGGCTGGAATACGGATGTTGACGCAACACAGAAACTGGACAGTCTGCAGGCTGGTGCGGACGATATTGTCCTTTATGCGATTTACAAAAAGACGCTGGAAGCGAAATTCTATTCCGGCAACAGTAGAATGACGTCGGTTGAGGTAACAATCTATAATAACAGTACGAGTGGAAAGATTACTGTTCCGGCATTAGATACCCGGACCGGGGAGACGGCAGTCGGCTATGCAAGTCATAACACGGGAGCTGTGCAGACGAGTCCGGAAGCGAGAGCGGGACAATCGTTTACGTTAGAGGATGAGAAGTCACCATATCAGTTTTATGGTATTTACGAGAAAGAGATTACGTACGCTATGATAGTCTGGGAGGCGGAACCGTGCCGTCCTCCCAAACGGCGAAGGCTTATACTAACATAGGAACGGGGGAAGCCCACTCTTATCCGGAGTTTACTCTGGGGGATGCGCCTGTGAGAAAAGGATATGCCTTTAGCGGCTGGAGAGAGGGAAGTATTTCCGGAGACAGCCATGAAGCGGGCGAGAAACTCACGGTTGAAGCAGATACGACCTTTTATGCGGATTGGAATGACAACATCCAGCCGGATTTTGGAAGGGTAACTTACAATGACGGATATGTGAGCTTTTTGAACTGGATTATACGGAAATCGAATCTGATTGTGACTGTCCCGGTTACGGAGGAGGGAAGTGGTATCAATACGATTTCCTATGTTCTGACTCCGGCAGGAGGAAGCGGAGCGGTACAGAGGGGAACGCTGGATATCCGGAATGCTTCAGATGATACGGTAAGCGATGGACCGGTGAGTGTGGCGATAGAAAGCGGAAAGGCGGAGATAACGCTTACACTGGATTCGGATTTCAAGGGTACGGTTTCACTGTCCTGTGAGGACGTTGCCGGAAATACTGCGACAAAGACGATTGGCGGAAGCGGCGGCGGAGTGATTGTTGAGGACAATGCACCGGATATTGCGTTTAGCGCCGGCTCTGGCAGCAGTTTGACGGATGAAAACGAAGATAAGGCAGATGTTTTAGTCCATGTTGCAGATAATGAGAATGAAAAGGTTTCCGGTGGAATTAAGGAAGTGACTTATACAGTTACAAACGACAGTCAGGTAATTGCTTCCGAGACAGTGACGAATCCGGATTTCAGTGCAGACCTTGTGCCGGAGTGCGGCTTTACGGTAAGGCTGAATGTGGCAGGAGAGAATATTCTTCGCGTGACGGCAACGGACAATGCCGGAAACACAAGTACAAGACAGCAGGAAATTAGGGTGAAAAAGCAGACGTCCGCCACTGGCACAGTAGAGAAGGATACCTATCAGGGCGCCAATTCTCCGGTCACCAACCTTTTGACAGGGTTGGAAGACCTTCCTGGTATAGTTCTGAGTGCAGCGGATATGGAACTGGTAAATAAGGGGCTGGATATAAAAATTCTCCTGTCCGTGGAGGATGCTACCGGCAGTGTAAACACAGAGTTGCGCAGAGTAGTGGAGAATAGTTTAGGAAATTATCTTCTGGGACAATACCTTGATATCAGTTTGTTTAAGATATTCGGAGTGGATTCCCGGAATAAGGTAAACACTACTGGAAGACCGCTTCGGATTCAGATTACCATACCGGATAGCTTGAAAAACACCGATGGCACAAAGCAAAGGACATATGCAATCATGCGTGTCCACGATGACGAAGCAGTATTTCTACCGGATTTAGATAATCAGGAGGATACGATAACGATAGATACAGACCTTTTTTCTCCTTATGTCATTGTCTACCGTGATACGGAGAATCCGGAGAAACCGACGGTTACAGAGGAGCCGGGAACGACAGAGCGTCCGGGTGTGACAGAAGCACCGAACGGAACGGAGCAGCCAGCCGTGACGGAGCAGCCAGCCGTGACAGAGGAGCCGGATGAGACAGACGAACCGGATGAGACGGATGAACCGGACAGCACGGAAAAGTCGGGCGGCACGAAAAAAACAGGAAGCGGAAACAGCGGAGGAAATCCGGGACCGGAAACAGGGGACAGAGCTCCACTGGCGGCGTATGGGACACTGGCCGCTGTGGCAGCGATTCTTTTCCTATTTCTAAATTACAGGAGAAAGAGAGAGCAGTAGAAGACAGTTTTAGTCCGGATGAAAGGGTGATTGTTAATTTATCTGTCCTGCTTTGTGACAGGGAAAATGGTTAAATAAAGGGAAAGCAAATGCCGATAAAGCGTTTGCTTTCCCTGTTTTGGAGAATTTTTGTTTGCTTATATATTGACTTCTGTATGGTTACAATATTAGCCCCATGTAATATCTACTATTTACTTTGAGTAATTAAAAAGTATATATTGCCCATTTGATTTTACAACCCCTACCTTTTTTGGCGGAAACTTGCTAATGTCTATATGTGTTGCCGGTCTTACCTCATTGAAATAACTCACACTGTCTCCTGATAATCCTTTTATACCATAGTTTATACTCCCAAATCGAAATACGGTTGCCGCTTCATAAGTGCTATCTGTAGGTGAACGCAACCACCAATCAGTATTAGTTTTAGCTCCAGGAAAGAAACGACCTGTTCCACCATCGGCTGTGTAATCTGTATGGGAGACAATTCGAGTTTCGGATTTGAAATTTCCGTAACCGTCTTTATTATTAATATCCTTATCTACATCAAAGCCATATTCCTCTTTTGAAACTTCATAAATATCTAACAAAAAAAGATCATCATTAGTGTTATCCCCGACATATGTAGAAAGTGATTGAGGGTTTCCTCTATTATACACATATGTGTTAATGATAGACATCTGCTCATTTTCTGAAAAAGCCATATTCTTAAAAGCGTTATTGAGCCAAGTTCTAAGCGAACATTTTTCCCAAGATGTGTCTTCATGTCTTGAATTATATTGCATATAATCAAGACATTTATCTGCAACTAAAAAGGCGTCATTATCATTGATATTTATTACTCGCCATAGAATAGGTTCATATTTATAATAATAATAATTCGTTTCAGTTGTATATATTTCTTCATATTTTTGTGTTTCTTCATTAAGTACGGTATTTGATATGTATCTTACACTTTTTCGGCATAAGAAGACAGTACCATCACTGTCAACATAAGTTTTGTTGTCTTGAGGATTATCTGGTCTATCTATTGGTGTGTATGAACTTTGTGGACAACGTCCATACTCTACTAAATCCCATGTAGAAGTATTATTTTCAACTTCTGGATTATGAATATTCTTGTCAATTATAGGCGTAGGAGCTGCTGTTGGCGTTGAGGTAGGTGCAATTGTAGGGGACGCTGTTGGCAATAAGCAAGGTCTAATTGTAGGCTTCCCTGTTGGTGCTAAGGTAGGTGTAATCGTAGGTTTTCTAGTTCTCACTGAAGTATGTGTCTTTGAAGGCGGTTCAAAATTACTATTTATTGCTTTTATCCTAACTTTACATATGAATTTTTTTACATTAAATTTTTTTGCTTTTTTTGTTTTCTTGTACTTAACAGTTATGGTTATTTTACATTGACCTACTTTTTTTGCTGTAACTTTTCCTTTTTTGGAAACTTGTGCAATTTGTTTTTTTGAAGATTTAAATTTTTTGTTTACAATGTACAAGCCATTAACTTTAATTTTTTTTGAATTACCAATTGTTAAATTCATTTTTTCTTTCATGGAGTGGGATTTGTAATAAAAATCAACAAATATGTTATGAAATGTTAAGAAGTATTAAGAGTTGAAGTGAATTGAAATTTTATTGCTGAAGTTTTATTTTAGAAAGATATTCGAACACGGTGTCTTTTGTTGTAAACTAAAAGGTTTGATGATATACTATTTTATATATTTATCCTTACTTTTTGCTTTATTGACGAATTGGCAAGGATTAAAAACAGGAGGATATAAGAAACATGGAGCAATACAAAGAAGAATTTATTGAATTTATGGTAGAATCGAACGTGTTAAAATTCGGAGAATTTACATTAAAAAGCGGGCGCAAGTCTCCCTTTTTTATGAATGCGGGAGCATATGTGACAGGCTCACAGCTGAAGCGGCTGGGAGAATATTATGCAAAAGCAATTTATAATAATTACGGGGATGATTTTGACGTTTTGTTCGGTCCTGCCTACAAAGGGATTCCGCTTAGTGTAGCAACAACAATTGCTTTTCACGAACTATATGGAAAGGAAATCCGCTACTGTTCTAACCGCAAGGAAGTGAAAGATCATGGTGACACGGGGATTTTACTGGGAAGTAAGATTCAGGAAGGGGAAAAAGTGGTTATTATAGAGGATGTCACGACCTCCGGCAAGTCGATTGAGGAAACTTTCCCGATTATCAAAGCACAGGGAAATGTGGAAATTGTTGGGCTAATGGTTTCTCTCAATCGCATGGAAAAAGGAAAAAACGGTGATATGAGCGCATTGGATGAAATACGTGAAACTTACGGTTTTCCTACCGGGGCTATTGTGACGATGGAAGAAGTCGTAGAGCGGCTTTATAATAAAGAGTGTCAGGGTAAAATTGTCATTGATGATGCTATGAAGGCTTCCATTGATAACTATTATGAACAATATGGGGCAAAATAGAAAATGAAAAATATGACATTGCCAGCCAGCTAAAATTTTAAGTGTGGCGCACCGCGGCTAAAAGTCCCCTGCTTTTGTCGTGAAACGCCGAAAAAACGTTGTTTTTAACAAAATTACCTTCTTCATTTTGTTACTATTTGATAATTTACAAATAGTAAGCAGGGTGTTATGATAGAGCCATTCCACCCAAAACAGAATGAAGGAGGTTTTTAGTTTGAAGGTTGCTTTTTGGAGCAATGCAAGGGGGAAATCATGTGTCACGAGCAATCTTGCTTGTATCAGTGTTTTGTCTGCTTTGAGAAATCCGGAGGAGCGGACAATTGTCTTTGAAAACCATCAGAATGTCATCAATCTTGGAAGTACATTTTTTAATCAAAACCCAGAAAATGTGGTGAAAGAGCCGAATAGGTATACCGTTGATATGGGGCTTGGGAAAATTTTGACGATGATAGAGCGGGGAGAAGATTTTTTAACAGGGAATCTATATAGTTTTATGGAAGATTATCTGGGGAAAAGGCTGTTTTATATACCGATGGAGACTGCCAGGAATCCCGATTATATGGAGTACCAGCTGGACAGAATGTGTATTCGTGTGCTGAATTATCTGGAACATTATGGTGATATGGTACTTGTGGATACGTCTTCCGCCCCACTTTCGAGTTCAAGAAAGATATTACAGCAGTCTGATATGGTTGTAGTCAACCTGAATCAGAACAGTCAGACATTAGCACATTTTTTTCGGAATTATTCTTCGGTAAAGGAAAAAGCTTTTTATCTAATTGGTAATTATGATGAAAATTCCGAACTGACAAAAGGGGCGATTACAAGGGAGTATGGAATTCCGGGAAACAAAATTGCCACTATTCCGCACAATATAAAATTTTCAGATGCCGTATCTGCTGGCAGACTCATTCCTTTTCTATTGAAAAATTATCGCTGTGAACGCTGGGATGAGAACTACGGATTTATTGCAGCGGCAAGGGAGGCAGAGGAGCTTTTTCGCAATCAGCTACAGATATTCAGTGAGATAGGAGTGGGTAAATGAGGAGTAAAGTAAGGAAGATTCGTTTTTTGATTGGTCTTGCCATCTTGGGAGCAGGTACTTTCTTTTTCCAAAAAGGAGATAAAATTATAAAAGCAAGGACGGTGATATCCGGTTTTGACAAATTAAAAAAGGAATTAGAACGTCCCGGGAAAAAGCAGATTCAAATATCTGGGAAGGTTCGAATCTCTGCCCCTGTTTATGTGAAAGGGGAGAAGGTATTAACAGGAAAAGGACATCTCATTAGGAGTACCTCCAAAAAGAATGGCTATAGGGGAAGTCTTATCATAGTAGATGGAAGCAGTCTGACAGTGAAGGGAGTGACGATATCCGGCGGTGGCAAAAGTAAAAATTTAAAGGGTGGTGTGACTGGCCGTCTGGTAGAAGTTAAAAATGGAAAATTCACTTTGGGCGAAAAGAGCGTATTAAAAAACAACATCAATGACAGACTTGCGGTGAGTGGCGGCGGGGGCGTACTCGTACAGGAAGATGGCTGCTTTGTCATGAATGGCGGCGAGATTTCCGGGAATAAAAGCGTTATGGGTGGAGCCGGAGTGCGGATTGAAAAGCGCGGGCTGTTTTGCATGACGGGTGGAAAAATAGCGGGGAATCAATCTTTAGGAGCAGGCGCAGTAGAAGGTTTTGACGGCAGAGGCGGAGCTATTTACAACGAAGGAGAAGTAAAAATATCAGGAGGTGTAGTTTCTGGAAATGTTGTAAGGGGGTATTCTGCTGGGCGGCATGAGTACGGTGGAGTCGGAGGTATGTTATACAACCGGGGGATGTGTGTTATTACGGGTGGATTGATAACAGGTAACAGAGCATCCTCGGGTGGTGGGGCAATGTATCTGGATAAACAGTCTTATCTTCGAATTATGGGTGGAACGATTCGGGGAAACAGGGCAGAGCATGGAAATGAAATATATGCGGCGACAGGGACTGGTTACTTATCTGGTTCTCCATTATTGGACTCGATATATTTGCAAACCGGTTTTACACTGCAAACAGGGAGTAAACTACGGATAAAGCAGAAGATTCTGCTGATTCCGGAGAAGTATAAAAAAGGGTGGTGCATAGTTAAAGGTGGAAAGAAAAAAGATTTTTCTCTGGCAAAAAGCGATAACTGGCAGTTGGGTCAGAACAGCCACGGTCTTTATATGGAATCCTCTCAGAATAAGGGAAAAGTGGAAAGAAAAGTAAGACAGAAAGCAGGGAGAGTACCTGTTATAAAAATGAGTGGAAACCCATTGCAGTTTTATGAAGGAGAAATAATTAAAAAGCGTGCCTTATGCTTTGGGCTTACCGCATGGGATGAAAAGGATGGGAATTTAGGGAAAAGAATCAAAGTCAGCAAAGTTGTATATCCGGACGGAAGGGTAGAGAAACGTCCAGAAAGGCTTGACACCGATAAAATGGGAGTAGGGAGTATTTATTATAGAGTTACAAATTCGCAGGGACGCCACGGAAAATTAAAGGTATCTTACCGGGTGATGAAAAATAAAAGAGCGGTAATCAGGGTATCGCCCAGATATTTGTTTACATGGGAGGTTCAGCGTTATTCTCCAGAAAAATGGAAGGAGATTTTATTGGCAAACTGCCGGATTGAGGATGACTGTGAAACGGAGGAAGAATTGCAAAAAGATATGAATATCGAGTGGAATGGTCTGACAGCTAATAAAGCGGGAAGATATTTGGTTTGTATCAGCATACGTGACCAGTGGGGACACCGGTATTACATGAAGCAGGGAAAAGTCGGAAGGTACGGGAGGGGAAAGGTAAGCCGTGTACAGATACCGGTAACGCTTGTAACAGAAAACGATGTTGGAAGCGACATATCTGAAAGGTATGTGCGTTTCTTTCCGGAATATGGTTATTCCAATGGGGAAAGTGAAATATGGCATTTTAAAAGAAATGATATTACGCAGATAAAACAGTATATGACAGAGCAGGTGAATCCCTTTTCGGAGGAATGTAACAATATTTTTTTAAAACGGTTTTGGTACTGTTATAAAGGGAGGGAGGAAACGCAGGGTGGAGAAAAATGAGTTTCAGCAGCAGTATTTATTAAAAAGACAGGATTATGGGCTTTTGTATTCCTATATCATGACAGAGAGTGTAACAGATATTAACTGGAATGGCAGGCAGCTCTGGATAGATGATTTAAAAAAGGGACGTTATATGGCGCCGGAAGTTCTGCCGGAGTCTTTTATCGAACGTTTTGTCTCTCTGCTGGCGAATGTTTCCGGTGTTCCGTTTAACCGGGTAAATCCGGTTCTGGAAATAGAGACAGAGGAGATGAGGATTAGTATTGTACATAGCTGTGTAGCACATTCAGGAGTTTCCATATCACTGCGGAAAACACCGGCTGTACTCCGGCTGGAGAAAAGTGAAATGGTGCTTGAGGGGTATTGTAGTGAGGAAATCTGCAACTTTTTAGTCCACTGCATGGAAGCGCATTGTTCTATAGCTATTTGTGGGCTTCCGGGAGCAGGGAAAACAGAACTTTTAAAATACCTGACTAAATTTATTCCTGCCACTGAGAGGGTAATTACGATTGAAGATGTGTTGGAAATTCACTATAGAAAGATTAACCCGAATAAAGATTGTATAGAAATGAAGGTAGCGGAGAATTTTACCTATACAGAGGCAATTAAGGCGTCATTGAGACAGCTTCCTAAGTGGCTGATTTTATCCGAAGTGAGGTCGACGGAGGTACGGTATCTTTTGGAGTCGCTCAGCACGGGGACATATGGTATCACGACGCTGCACACAGATGATGTCAGGAATATTCCGGACCGGATGAAGAACATGGCAGGCGGACATGAAGATTTAGAACGAATAGAAAACGACACTTACCGTTTTATTGACATAGGAATTCTGGTAAAAAGTTCACAGGATGAAAGTGGGAAAATTAGGCGGACAATAGAGCAGATAGGGGTATTTGACCGCTATGGAAAGGAATGGCGGGAGACGGTAAATCAGGTTACGATGCTTGTCGAAGATGGGAAGATAATTAAAAGAGAGCTGCCGGACAATGTTCTGCAAAAGTTTATGGCAGCGGAAATTCAGAATCCGTTCGGGGGTGTGAGAGGATGAGAGAAGGAAAAGGGAAAAGACGGATATGGCTGGAAGTAATAGCATTTACGGCTATTATGTTAGGAATACATTATCTATTCCGGATGAAGCTTGTGAGTAGTGTCGTTGTATGGGGTATCGGGCTTGCAATGATACCGTTATTTGATTATTCCCTGCGGAGGGGTCAGAGCGCCAGAGCGGAATATTATGAAATGACTGCCTATATGGAGCAGATGCTGTGCTCATATAAGCGACTTGGAAGTGTGAAGCTGGCGCTGGAAGACTGTATTACTATTTTTACAAAAAATAGCAGAATGGGAAAGGCACTGCGGAAGGCGCTTTATACGCTAAAGACGGGCGAGGGGATAGAAAATCAGGAAATTACGAGAGGTGTTTTGCAGCACATAGATAAATTATATTACAGTCGACGTATGTTGCTTTTACATGAATTTTTGTGCAGTGCTGAAAAGATAGGCGGCGATATAGCAGAGGCTTTGGATATTTTACTGGGAGAACTGCAAATGTGGAAAAGACGAACGGCACTATATCAGAAGAAAAAACAGTTTATTCGCAGGGAAAGTACATTGGCGGTAATTCTGGCAGGGGTCATGTGTTATATCTCGCATCTTCTTATCCCGTACAATTTCCTGCCAGAACTGACTGCATCCCTGTTTTATCAAGTTTTTACGGCGGTCACATTGTCTGGATTGCTCTGTATCGAGGTAATAATCCTTTATAAACTGACAGGTTCATGGCTGGATATAAGGAAGGTTTACAGGAGAAAGAATTGCCGCAGGGAGGCGGAGAGCGAATTTCCTTACTGGCTTCTATCTGTCACCTTATATTTACAACATGACAGCGTTCTTCATGCGGTTAAACATTCTCTGAAACAGACACAGGGGGTATTTCGGGAGGAGGTTCAACGTTTTTTGGAGCGGATGTATGAGGAGCCTTCGTCTCTTTTGCCATATACAGAGTTTTTCAGCCGTCTTCGACTGCCGGAAATTCAGACGGGGATGAAAATACTATATTCCGTTAATACAAATGGGTATCAGGAGACAAAGAAACAGATTCGTTTCTTAGTTGAGCAAAATAATATGGTTATGGATAAATGTGAATGTAATCGGTTTGACAACTGTTTGGCGGGGATGGGATTGTTAAAACAGATTCCTATGCTGATTGCCTGTGTCAAGGTAGTATTTGATATGACAATTTTTATCGTAATGACAATGGGAAACTATTTACAGATGGTAGGGTAAAAACGGAGGAAAAAATGCAGGGTTTGATTGAGAAATACAGTGAGATGGTAGTTATTGCTCTGTTTGGCTGTATGATATTACGTGTTTTTCAAATGATTTTAAATTATACAGGAGGGTGAGAGAAGTGTTTTCTTTTTTCAGGGAATACGGAAAGACACTTTTAATTATTGTTTTTTTTGCGCTGTTAATTCTGGCAGCAGGAGGAATGTTTTATCGAGAGTGGGGAAACTGTGGAATTGTGGAGGATGGAATAAAGCCAGACTTTGCAGGCGGTACTTACGATAGGAAAAAATCGACTATTTATGCGGTGAACCGACGGGTTTTCCAAGATGAGAGAATAGCTGTGGAGGAGCTGGCAGAAGTGCGGGATAAAGACGGGGAAAGAATGACGGAACAAGTGTGTTTTTATAATAATGAGGGAGAGAGGTTATCCGGTATGCTGAATACTTCGGTGCCGGGGAAGTATAAAATTACGGTACAGGCAGAAAACCCTGATACGGGACAGAGAGTGCGGAAAACAATATGCGTACTTGTTGACGGGAGAGTAGCGAAAGGGGAGAGGCAATGAAACTGCAAGGCATGATAAGCCACTTTATTTTATTTGTTTTACTGATGCTGTTAATGTGGGTAGGTGTTACCTATGTGTCACAAAACATACAATACAGCAGTGCAAAGAAGTTTCACAGTGGTGTGGTAAGGCAGATTGAAAACAGTTATTTTGATAAACAGGTAATAAAGGACTGTGAAAGAAAGGCAGAGGGAGAAGGTTACCGCCTACAGGTAGAAAGCTACGATAGGGGAAATGGCAGAGATGCCAGAGTAAGGCTGGAGATGTCGTTTACCTTTCCGGTCATTCAAAAAACGAAACAGTATGTCATTGAAGGCTATGCCAGATAGGGGAGGAAATTGCATTGCGAACAGTAATAATATCGGTAATTGGAATTAGCTCAATCCTGATTGTCGTCATGATACAGACGACTGTAAATATGGAATCGCGGTATTACGAGGAGATAAATGATGCGCTGGCAGTTGCTATGTCTCAGACTATGACGGAGGTAATGGAGCAGGAGAGCTATGGAATCCAGAACCGGAATGAGATGATTGCAGCATTTTTGCAATCCATGCTGCAAAAGGTAAGCACGGATATCGATTTGACAGTTAAAATTCATCAGTGTAATTACGAGACAGGACAAATGGACGTGGAGGCTATCGGCGAATACCAGTTGCCGGATTACAGGAAAAAAAGCGTATCCGTAAGACGACGGATTGCGGTTGCCGGAAATTAAAAAGAGACTGAAAGCATAAAACAATAAGTGTTTCATACAATCAGTCCCAGAGTTCTTTTCGTTATTCCTCGGAATCTTCTTCCTCATCTTCCGGGTGCGGTTTTAATATCATCCGGAGTTTGTCAATGCGGTTACCGTCAACCTCTAATACCGTGTAGATGGCATATTCGTCCTCAGCAGTTTCGTTAATCTCAGGAAAATGCTGAAGCAGGTTGATAATATGTCCGGCGATTGAATCGTAGTCCTCTGACTCTAAAGAAAGAGAGAGGGCTTCGTCAATATCATCCAAAGGTGTTGAGCCGAGTATAATGTATTCTGTATCAGAAATCATCTGGATTTCGTCTTCTTCGTCTGTGTCATATTCGTCACGGAGTTCGCCGACGATTTCTTCGATGAGATCTTCCATTGTAATTAGTCCCGCTAAAGCGCCGTACTCATCTAGGACAATAGTCATAGATATGGACTCTTTGCGCATTTCCATAAATAACTCAGAGACGTTTTTGTATTCATAGGTCACATGGGCCTCACGAATCAGAGACTTAATGTCTAATGAATCTTTACTACCTGAGTAAAAGGCAAAGTCCTTTAAGTTAATAATTCCGATAATGTTGTCGATGGTTTCTTCGTAGACGGGCATACGGGCATATTTGTTTTCTGTAAATTCCGTTAGAAGCTCATCATACGAAATGTCCGAACGTACCATGGCAATATCCATACGGGGAATCATGACATCTTTTGCGAGTGAGTCGCCAAAGTCTACAATGTTAGTAATCATTTGGCGTTCTTCGCTCTCGATGACGCCTTCCTCATGGCTGACATCGACAAAAGTCCGGAGTTCATCTTCGGTAATACTGTTTGTCTTCTGGGAAGTATCTACGCGCAGAAGAAATAGGAAAAAGTCCGAAAATCGGTTTACAAGAAAAATAATAGGTGTAAACAGTTTGGTAAGGAAAAGTATGACACTGGCATATCCAAGTGATAACTTTTCTGCATTTCTTGTTGCGAGAGTTTTCGGAGTAATTTCTCCAAAAATTAAAATCAGTATTGTGATAATACCGGTAGCAATGCCTGCTGCAAGACTTGTGCTTTCTTCTAACCCCATTCGATGGCAGATATTAAATGCATATGTCGTCGTTAATGAAGAAGCATATAGATTTACGATATTGTTGCAAATCAATATGGCACTAAGCATTTTGTCCGGATGCTCAATTAAGCGTATTACTCGTTTTGCACGTTTGTTTTTTTCCTCTGCCAGAGAGCGCATTTTAATTTTGTTTACAGTCGTCAGCGCTGTTTCCGCCGAAGAAAAAAAGGCAGATAATAAAAGTAATATAACAAGGGTAATTATGTTTACCGCGTCACTGGGCCCCAAAAACATCATCTCCTATTCTTTTGTTTTACCAGTATTTGTAAATTGATTTAGTTGCAATTACTAACATTCTATAATAAGTGCTAGTAGATTGTCAAGTTTTGCCCGGCTAAAAGCCATAAAATACCTGTCAAATAGAGACTTATTAGCTCAGTGCCTGACGTTTTCTTGCCATTTCATCGCTGTCGAGATATTCGTCATAGGTGGTAACCTTATCAATCATACCGTTTGGCGTAAATTCGATAATACGGTTGGCAATGGTCTGAATAAACTGGTGGTCCTGCGAAGTAAAGAGGACTACTCCCGGAAATTTAATCAATCCGTTATTGACAGAGGTAATGGATTCCATATCCAAATGGTTCGTCGGTTCATCCAGCATAAGGACGTTAGAACCGAGCATCATCATTTTGGAAAGCATAACCCGGACCTTCTCGCCACCGGAAAGTACATTGACTTTTTTCAGTCCATCCTCGCCTTTAAACAGCATGCGGCCTAGAAAGCCGCGGACAAAAGTAGCATCCTTTTCCGGAGAAAAAGGCATTAACCAGTCCACAATGGTATCGTTGCTGTCAAAGTAGGCAGTGTTATCCTTTGGAAAATAGGAGTTTGAGGTAGTAATTCCCCATTTATAGTCGCCCTCATCAGGTTCTATTTCGCCGGAAAGAATCTGGAACAGTGTAGTAGCTGCAATTCCGTAAGAACCAACAAATGCAATTTTATCGTCATGCCCAACAGTAAAGGAGACATTGTCGAGTACCTTTTCTCCATCTACCGTTTTGGAGAGATTTGTCACAGTCAGAACCTCATTTCCAATTTCACGCTCTGGTTTAAAATCGACATATGGGTATTTACGGCTGGAAGGACGGAGCGTATCCAACTCAATTTTCTCCAAGGCGCGCTTACGGGAAGTTGCCTGTTTGGATTTGGAAGCATTGGCACTGAAACGCTGGATAAATTCCTGCAGTTCCTTAATTTTTTCTTCCTTCTTCTTGTTGGCTTCCTTCATCTGTTTAATCATTAACTGACTGGATTCATACCAGAAATCATAGTTTCCGGCATATATCTGCATTTTTCCATAGTCGAGGTCGACTGTATGCGTACATACTTTATTTAAGAAATAGCGGTCATGAGAAACGACTATAATCGTATTCTCAAAGTTGATGAGAAATTCCTCCAGCCAGCGGATGGAATCCAAATCAAGATGGTTCGTCGGCTCGTCAAGCAGAAGTATATCCGGGTTTCCAAACAGCGCGCGTGCAAGGAGAACCTTGACCTTATCCGTGTCCGGTAATTCATTCATAAGTTTATAGTGGACATCGGTATCGATACCAAGACCGTTTAACAGGGTAGCGGCGTCTGCCTCTGCTTCCCATCCGTTCATTGTGGCAAATTCCGCTTCCAGTTCACTGGCACGTATACCGTCTTCGTCAGAAAAATCCTCTTTAGCATAGATGGCATCCTTTTCCTTCATAATATCAAAGAGTCTTTGATTCCCAGCTATAACTGTGTCAAGCACAATATCTGAGTCATATTTGAAGTGGTCCTGTTCGAGTACCGAAAGCCGCTCTCCGGCTCCAAGGCTGATTTCCCCAGTAGTTGGTTCCAGTTCTCCGGATAGGATTTTCAGGAAAGTGGACTTACCAGCGCCGTTTGCACCAATAATGCCATAACAGTTTCCTTCGGTAAATTTTATGTTGACTTCTTCAAAGAGCGCCTTTTTTCCAAAACGTAATGAAATATTGCTTGCCTGTATCATAAAAACCTCCATATTTTCATTTTTATATTTTTGTTATTCAGTCAGACTATGTAATATTGTACTAAAAATCGGCAATAATGCAAGGGTTTTTCGTTTTTTCGAAATTATTTTCGAAATTATATTGTTACTTTAGTCATTATTTTGTATAATAACTCTATATAGGCTTTGAAAATGATAACTAAGACAGCGTAAGATTTGATGCGGAAGGGAAGATTAGTTATGATGGAAAATATAAAGATATTAAAGGGGGATGCGTTTCCGCTGGGAGTGACAGAGCAGGGAGACAATCGGATACAGATTACCGTATGGCGTCCGAAGGCGGCAGCCTGCAGCCTGTGTTTATATAGAAATGGAAAACTAGTGAAAAAGGTAAAAATGTTTCCGATGAAAGAAATTGGGATAAAGGATATTTTTTCTGTGCAGCTTATCGGAGAGAATCTTTTTTCCCTGTTGTCAGAAATGGAGTATGATTTCGTGGCAGACGGGATCCGTTTTCAGGATATTTATGCGAAGGCGGTTGCCGGCAGGGAACGGTTTGGGCACAAGAGGGGAAAGATACGGGCCCGTTTTGTGTTTGACCAGTTTGACTGGAGCGGCGAAAACTGGAGGAAGCTTCCAGCAGATGAGATGGTTCTCTATCAGTGTCATGTGAGAGGATTTACAAAGCATACCAGTTCCGGGGTAAAGGCGCCGGGGACATTTTCCGGTATGGCAGAGAAAATTCCTTATATGAAAAAACTGGGAATCAATACGCTTTTTCTTTTGCCGGTTTATGATTTTAACGAGCGGATGGCTGAGGCGGGGGAAAAGGATGAGAAAAAAGTAAACTATTGGGGATATACAGAGGAGGCTTTTTACTTTGCTCCGAAAGCGGGATATAGTGCGGGGGATATGAGCCCATCGGCAGAGTTTCAAGAGCTCGTTAAGAAATTACACAAAAATGGAATGAATCTGATTCTGGATATGTACTTTGTAGGTCAGACGCCGGAATTTATTTTACAGTGCCTGCGTTATTATGTCCTTCATTTTCATGTGGACGGTTTTCGGCTGAATCAGGACTGCATGGATGCAGCGTGGCTTAGGAATGATCCGGTTCTTTCACATGTTAAGTTATTGGGAAATAGATGGGGAGATTGTCCGGAAGATGCTGGAGAAGAAAAACTGTTTGAAATCAATGATGGATTTATGGTTGATGCGAGACGATACTTAAAGAGCGATGAGGGACAGACGGAGAAATTTTACCGTCGATATCGTGAGCAAAGAAATGGTGTAGGACTTATTCACTATATTACCCAGCATAATGGCTTTACACTCAGGGATTTGATTTCCTATGACGTAAAACATAATGAGCCAAATGGAGAGAAAAACCAAGATGGTACGGAGTATAATTATAGCTGGAACTGCGGGGTGGAAGGACCAACAAGGCGTAAGCCGATACTCCGCATGCGTGAGAGGCAGGAGAGAAATGCCTTTGTCATGCTGCTTCTCGGTATGGCGCCGCCAATGCTTTTAGCAGGGGATGAATTTGGCAACTCACAGAAGGGAAATAATAATGCGTATTGTCTGGATAATACAACAACGTGGCTGGACTGGCGGCTTTTGGAAAAGAACAGGGAAACCTTTGATTTTGTAAAAGAGCTGCTGAAATTCCGAGGCAAGAATCCGCTTTATCATCAGAAGAAACGTTTGACGGGCATGGATACACAGGGAGTGGGTGTTCCGGATGTCTCCTGCCATGGAAGGGAACCGTGGGTGGTGGACTTTTCATATTACAGCAGAGAACTGGGTATTTTATATTATGGCGGGTATTATGGTGCGGAGAGTTTGTACTTTGCGTTTAATTTTCATTGGGACAGCCATGAATTTTTTCTGCCGGATGTGGGTGCAGATATGGAGTGGAAAATTTTGTTTGATACGGCGGGAGCTGAGGGAGGCAGAACTGTACCCCAGAAATATCAGATGGAGCCGCGCTCGGTAACGGTGTTTGAAAGTGTATGTAAGGGCGGCGCAGGTTCAAAAACTGTGTCAAACCGACGCCGTCGGACTAAAGTTAAAAAAACGACCACGAAAAAGAATTAGTATTCATGATTTTCCACAATAGGATCGAATAAATCCAGTTTACAATGCTTATCGGAAGCAAAGTGCTTGCAGGTTGTGCAGGATACTTCTGTGTCGCCGGATTTATTTGTGCATCTGCAGCAGTCCTTTACTGCATAGGCACTGCAATTTTTTGCTACGTTTCTGTAGGTCTGTTCGTCAGCACGCATAGTTTAACCTCCGTTCTGCCGCTGATAGCGGCATACCATTCTGTTATTGGAACGATATTATTATTTGCAGTCAGGAGGATTTTATACAAAATGATTGTATTGAAAATTGAAAATGTTAAGGAGTTTATGTCACAGCTTTTTATGGGAGATATGTTCGACCGTTTTCATGTAAGTAGTTGTGACGTAACGACATTCGTTACCTTTCAGGCAGCAGGGAAGCTTCATCCGGAGTGGTTTGACAGCGATGAACGGCCGGGAGATAAGAGCGGATTGGCAGTTTGGCAGCAGTTAAAGCCTATGATTTTTTCTATTATCAAGGGCAAAAAGACGCCGGGCAAAATGAGGATTGATTTTTGCCACTATATGGAAAATGGGGACTGCGGTTCTCTGCGGGTTCAATATGAAAATGAAGAACTTCTCCTTTTTACCGGATATATGCAGAAAGAATTTTCTCTGAGCAAGGAAAAAGAAATGCAGTGGGATGAAAATTGTCTTTCATTTATAAGAAAAAAAGAAATTGCTAGCACTCAATTAAGTTGAGTGCTAATTTTTTCTTGACAAGGAGCAGATCCAGTATTATTATATCTTGTATAGAACAAAAAGCGTTTCTCATAACGCTTTAAAATAGTATTTTTTAGGAGGAATAGTATGACGAACGAACAGGGAAATTTAGCGATTAACTCAGAGAACATATTTCCAATTATTAAAAAGTGGCTGTATTCAGACCATGACATTTTCATCCGTGAGGTAGTCAGTAACGGCTGTGATGCGATTACCAAGTTAAAAAAGCTGGAGCTGATGAGTGAGACTGAGCTTGCTGATGACTACAAGGCAAAGATTGATGTTGTCGTAAATCCAGAGGAAAAGACGATTACTTTTACCGATAATGGACTTGGTATGACGGCAGAGGAAGTCAAAGAGTATATTAACCAGATTGCTTTCTCAGGTGCGGCGGATTTTCTTGAAAAGTATAAAGACAAGGCAAATGATGAGCAGATTATCGGGCATTTTGGTTTAGGCTTCTACTCGGTATTTATGGTGGCGGACTCTGCGGAAATCAATACGCTATCCTATAAGGAAGGCGCAGAGGCGGTTCATTGGGAGTCAGATGGAGGTCTGACCTTTGAGATGAAAGAAAGCGATAAGACCACAGTAGGAACGGAGATTATCCTCCATCTGAATGAGGACAGCTATGAATTTGCGAATGAGTACCGTGTGCGCGAGGTATTAGACAAGTATTGTTCCTTTATGCCGGTAGAAATTTTCCTTACGAAGGCAAATGCGGAGCCGGAATACGAGACGATTCCAAGCGATGAGGTAACAGAGGAAGATACGGTTATCGAGGAGATTGTTGAAGAACCGAAGGCAGAAGATAAGGAGGGGGCCGACAGCGCAGAGGATGCTGATGATGAGAAAGAGCCGGTAAAGAAAACAAAGATTTTAAAGAGACCGGTTTCCATCAGCGATACGACGCCTCTTTGGGGAAAACATCCGAATGAGTGCACGGAGGAGGAATACAAGGAGTTTTACCGCAAGGTATTCCGTGATTACAAGGAGCCATTGTTCTGGATTCATCTGAATATGGATTATCCGTTTAATTTAAAAGGTATTTTGTATTTCCCGAAAGTAAATCTGGAGTATGAAAATATCGAGGGGACGATTAAGCTGTATAATAATCAGGTCTTTATCGCAGATAATATTAAAGAGGTAATTCCGGAGTTCCTGCTTTTATTAAAGGGCGTCATTGACTGTCCGGATTTGCCATTGAATGTCAGCCGGAGTGCTTTGCAAAACGATGGATTTGTAAAGAAGATTTCGGATTATATTACGAAAAAGGTTGCGGATAAGCTTTCCGGCATGTGCAAGACGGACCGTGAAAATTATGAGAAATACTGGGATGATATCAGCCCGTTTATCAAGTTTGGCTGCCTGAAGGATGAAAAATTCAAAGAAAAGATGAAAGATTATATCCTGTTTAAGGATTTGGACGATAAGTACAGCACCCTGTCAGAGTATCTTGATACGCTGCCGGAGCCGGAAGTGGAGGCCAAGGTTGTCGAGGAAGGTGACGAGGAGAAGGATAGCGAGCCAAAGGAGGCGCCAAAGAAAGTCGTCTACTATGTCACAGATAAACAGCAGCAGAGCCAGTATATCAATATGTTCCGCGAGCAGGAAATGAATGCGGTTGTATTGCTTCACAATATTGACCAGCCGTTCGTGTCAGCACTGGAAGCAGGCGATGACAATGTCAAGTTCCAGCGGATTGACGCCGACCTCACAGAAGCATTTAAGGAGGAGGGCGACGAGGAGAAGTTAAAGGCAGATACAGAAGCTTTGACGGAAATCTTTAAGAAGGCTCTCGGCAAGGAACAGCTGGAAGTGAAGGTTGAAAAACTGAAAAATGATAAGGTGTCTTCCATGATTACTTTGTCCGAGGAAGCCAGACGGATGCAGGATATGATGAAGATGTATGCGGCAAATGGTATGGGAGATATGGGAATGTCGGATATGGGACAGACGCTTGTACTTAATGCGAATAATGATTTGGTACAGTATGTGCTGGCGAATAAGGATGGCGAGAATACAGATATGTTCTGTAAGCAGTTGTATGATTTGGCGCTGATTAGCCACCAGCCGCTTGAGGCAGATAAGATGACAGAGTTTATCGAGAGAAGTAATGAGATTATGATGATGCTGGCGAAGTAAGATTAAGATGCTGTCTGAGTCTGAATTTTTCAGTGAGAAATGAAATAAGCCTATCTTTGATATGCAGGCAGGAGTGCTTGTGTATTGGGGATAGGCTTTTATTGCGTTGATTGTAAAAATAAAAAATGTTTGCATATAAAGCTATTTATAGGTATAATGAAATAGGGCGTGTTTATCCGTGAAAGGATGAAAATGAAATTGATGTTGTAGAAATAAAAAAACTGCCTGTCAGGCAGTTTTAAATCCACACACTGTGGTGCTACCAAAGTAGCGAAATGAATAAATTTTTATTTGAACTTATGATGTAAACTTTTGTATGGAATCAAAAGCTATAATCATTATAACAGTAAGAGAAATGTTTTGTCAAGAACAGAAATTACGAGGGGGTAAAGATGGAAACAAAAGATTATTATTTGGGGTTTGATATCGGAACAGGTTCTGTTGGCTGGGCGGTTACCGACGAGAATTATCAGCTAAAGAAAGTACATGGAAAGACATTGTGGGGAAGCAGGCTTTTTGAAACGGCTGTTACCGCAGAAGAACGCAGGGGATTCAGGGCTGCCAGACGGCGACTGGAGAGAAGGAAAAATCGGATTGAACTGCTTCAGGAATTGTTTGCAGATGAAATATCAAAAGTGGATAAAGGTTTTTATCATCGCTTAAAGGAAAGCAGGTATGTGGCTGAGGACAAGAAGGATATATCCGGCGACACACCTGATTTGCCATATGCGCTGTTTGTCGACTCTGATTTCTCAGATAAGGATTACCATGTGAACTATCCTACGATATATCATTTGCGCAGAGCGCTTATGAAGCAGGAGGAGCCATTTGATGTCAGACTGGTTTATCTTGCTGTTCACCATATTTTAAAACATAGAGGTCATTTCCTTTTTGAAGGAAAGAAACTGGAGGATGTCAGAAAATTTAAGCCTGCTTATCAGAGTATGGTGGATGCTTTAGAGGAGCTTCCGATTGATGAAGATGAGAGAACCATTGTAAAAGATGAGGAAAAAATGAATAAGATGGCAGAGATTATTGCCGACAAGTCGAAAGGAAAGAGTGCAAAAAAGACAGAATTATGGAATTGCTTTGGCACGAAGAATAAGTGTGAGAAGGAGATTTTGGCATTGCTTGCCGGGGGAACGGTAAAGCTGAGTAATATTTTTGAGGATAAGTCATTGGATGAGGCAGAGAAATCAAAGCTTTCATTTTCGGATTCGAATTACGATGAATACGAGACACAGATTGAGGATGCCTTGCAGGAAAAATATATAGTAATCAGCAGTGTAAAAGCAGTATATGACTGGTCCTTACTGAATGAAATTCTTCAAGGTTATGACTCTTTGTCAGAAGCCAAAGTTGCTATTTATGAAAAACATCGCGAGGATTTAAGGAGATTGAAAGGCTTATTCAGAGAAAAAGATGACGATACATATTCACGTATTTTTGGCTATCCGCAAGATAAGGAAAAAAATTATAGTGCCTATATTGGTATGGTAAAGGTAAATGGACGTAAGAAAGCATTGCTGGAGGGGAGATGTAACAGGGAGGAGTTTTATTCATTTTTAAAGAAAATATTGATTGAGATTGAGGACGAGAGAGCGCAGGATATTTTAGAGGACATTGAACAGGAGAATTTCCTTCCCAGACAGGTAATAAAGGATAATGGAGTAATTCCATATCAGGTACATAAGATGGAGCTACGCCATATTCTGGAAAAAGCTCAGAAGTATCTGCCTTTTTTGGCTGAGAGGGATGAAAGTGGATATAGTATTTCAGAAAAGATTTTGAAAATAATGGAATTTCGTATTCCATATTATGTTGGCCCGCTTAATACGACACATACGAAAGAAAATGGTGGGTTTGCATGGGCAGTCAGAAAAGAGGAAGGAAAGATATATCCGTGGAATTTTGAGGAGAAAATCGATGTAGAACAGAGTGCAGAAAAATTTATCCGGAATATGACAAATAAATGCACTTATCTTCTTGGAAAGGATGTATTACCTAAATATTCTCTCCTTTATAGCGAGTATATGATATTAAATGAATTGAATAATGTCCGGTTAAATGGAGAGCTTCTTTCTGTTGAACTGAAGAAACAAATTTATAATGATTTATTTATGAGATTCCGACGAGTAACGCAAAAAAAATTAAAGGAGTATTTGTATCAGGAGGGGCTGATTGAAAAGAAGGGAAAGGAGTATGTGGTTGAGATATCCGGTATTGACGGGGATTTCAAGGCTAGCAATAAGGCTGAACTGGATTTTAGGGAAATTCTTACTAATATTACATTGACAAATGAGCAAAAAGAAAGGCTGGTGCTTGACATAACGATTTTCGGTGGGGATAAAAAGTTGTTAAAGAAACGTATCCGTTTGTTAGTACCGGAATTATCAGATAAGCAGGTAGAGCGGCTGTCACAGCTCAAGTATGATGGCTGGGGAAGAATTTCTCGGGAATTTTTTACAGAGGTGGAAGCTCCGAATCCGGAGACGGGTGAGGTTTTGAACATCATTAATATGTTGCGTGAGACACAGGACAATCTGATGCAGATATTGAGCAGTAAGTATGAATTTGCACATGAAATATCACGCATAAATGAAAAATGTACGGCTCATACGGAGCTTTCTTATAAAAATATAGATGAAATGTATCTTTCCCCGGCTGTAAAAAGACAGACATGGCAGAGTATTAAGCTTGCGAAAGAGATAAAGAAAATAATGGGCGGAGCGCCTAAAAGAATTTTCATTGAGATGGCAAGAGAAAAGCAGGAGAGCCGTCAGACTGTCAGCCGAAGGAAACGCTTGTTGGAGCTTTACAGGAAATGTAAGGATGAGGAGCGTGACTGGGTAGGGGAACTTACCGATGCAGATGATAATAGTCTAAGGAGTGACCGGCTATATCTTTACTATACTCAGATGGGACGTTGTATGTATTCGGGCGAGAAAATTGATTTGGATAGATTGTACGATAAAAATGTTTATGATGTAGACCATATTTATCCGCAGGCTCGAGTGATGGATGATAGTCTGGATAACCGTGTACTTGTGAGACGCGAGTATAATGCAGAGAAAAAAGATAAATTTCCGATAAAATCAGAATGGCAGAAGGAAAGGGCAGGGCTTTGGAAAGCATTATTAAGTAAGGGATTTATTTCCAAGGAGAAGTATAAACGCTTAACAAGAAAGGATTCCTTTACTGCTGAGGAACTTACCGGGTTTATCGCCAGGCAGATTGTTGAAACCCGCCAGAGTACGAAGGCAGTTGCCGAAATATTAAAACAGGTATTTTCAGAGTCAGAGCTTGTATATGTGAAGGCGGGAAATGTATCTGCATTTCGGCAGAAATTTAAGTTGTTGAAGATAAGGGAAATGAATGATTTACATCATGCTAAGGATGCTTACTTAAATATCGTGGTTGGTAATGCTTATTATACTCGCTTTACTAAGGATGCTTCGTGGTTTGTAAAGAAATATCCGAATGCAAGCTATAATCTGAATAAGATGTTTGAGGGGCGGGATATCGAGAGAAAAGGAGAGGTAGCGTGGAAAGCAGGAGAGGGAGGAACCATTTCCGTTGTAAAGAAAATGCTTGCCAAGAATAATGCGTTTGTAACAAGGCGTTCCTATGAAGCGAAAGGCGGATTGTTTGACCAAATGCCGATGAAAAGAGGGCATGGACAGGTTCCATTGAAGGGCAATGATGAACGGTTACAAAGTAAAGATAAGTATGGTGGATATAATAAAGCGTCGGGTGCTTATTTCGTTTTAGTGGAGTCAGAAAATAAAAAAGGAAACCGCATTCGAACAATTGAGTTTGTACCAGTGTATCTTGCTAGGAAATTGGAAGAATCAGAAGAAAATATGCGGGCTTATTTGAAGGAGAACTTAGGTTTAATAAATCCTAATATTCTGATTTCCAAAATAAAAATAGATACACTTTTTGAAGTAAATGGTTTTTGTATGTACCTGTCTGGAAGGACAGGAAACCGCCTTTTATTTAAAGGGGCAAATCAATTGATTTTAAATTCCGAAAGCCAGAAAGTATTGAAAAAGGTACTGAAGTTTGCGATGAGGTATAGTAATAATAAAAATGCTGCCATTTCAAGAAATGATGAGCTGGAAGACGGTGCATTAAATGATTTGTATAATATTTTTTATGAAAAGACAGCCAATACTGTATATAATGTGCGCTTAGAGGCACAAGTAAAAAATCTTGAGAATGGGAGAGATACCTTCCTATCATTGTCGAGAGAAGAAAAGTGTTTGGTCTTAGCAGAAATTCTTCATCTGTTCCAGTGTAACAGTACGGCTGCCAATTTGAAAAGGATAGGCGGAGGTGCTTCTGCCGGAATATTAGTAATGAATAATAATATTACAGAGCTGGATGATATAGCGATTATTCATCAATCCCCGACCGGATTTTATGAGCAGAGGATTGATTTGAAGAAAGGGCTATGAGCTGGCGTACGGTTGTCATATCAAACAGTGCAAAGTTAGATTTGCAGCTTGGCTGTATGGTTGTAAGAAATGATGTGACAACGAAAATACATTTGAATGAGATTTCAACGGTAATTGTTGAATCGACTGCTGTTTCGGTAACGGTAAGCTTGTTATCAGAACTAATGAAACGAAAGATTAAAGTGATATTTTGTGATGAAAAGCGAAATCCCTCATCGGAGTTGGTTAGTTATTATGGCAGCCATGATACAAGCAGTAAGATACGGCAGCAGATGAGGTGGAAGAAGCATATCAAGGATGCTGTATGGACTGAGATAGTAACCGAAAAGATACGGCAGCAGAAAAATTTATTGTCAGAACTGGGAAAGGAGGAGGAATCGGAACTGATATCATCCTATATACGGGACATAAAGTTTAGAGACGAGACAAATCGTGAGGGACACTCCGCAAAGGTATATTTTAATGCCCTCTTTGGCATGGATTTTGCAAGAACGTTAGATAATCATATCAATGCAGCCCTGAATTATGGATACAGTATTATATTATCTTCGTTTAATCGTGAGATTACAGCAAATGGTTATCTTACACAGATAGGTATATTTCATGATAATATTTTTAACCCGTTTAATATGGGTTCTGATTTAATGGAACCTTTTCGGATATTAGTAGACCGCGAAGTAGTTCATATGCAGCCTACACAGTTTGAACATGAAGAAAAAATGCAATTAGTAAATATCCTTAACGGTGAGGTAATGATAGAAGGTCACAAAAGCTATGTTAATAATGCCATTAAGATTTACTGTAAGAGTGTTTTTGATGCGTTAAATAATGAGGATATATCAGAGATTAGATTCTATTCGAATGAATTATAGGTTTATGAGAGTAATTGTATTTTTTGATTTGCCCGTGGGGACGGCTTCTCAGCGAAAAGAATATACAAGGTTTCGGAAACATCTCTTGAAAAGTGGGTTTATTATGATGCAGGAATCAGTTTATAGCAAGCTGGCGTTGAATACAACAGTGGGAAATGCCATTAAGAATAATATTTATAAGAATAAACCAGCGGAGGGGTTAGTACAGATATTGACAGTAACAGAGAAACAATATTCCAAAATGGAGTTTGTAGTAGGCAAGAGTGAATCGGAAGTATTAGATAGTGATGAAAGGCTGGTAATATTGTGAAATTGGTGCATCCGGAACTGAAGCAGGCATTTTTATTTGAGGAAGGAAAAGTGAATGTTTGGATAATTGAACATCCTTCACTATTTTACGAATATGTTATGCAGTTATTTCTGCAGGTTAATGGTAAAGAAGGCAGGTTTGTGCTGTCTGAAAATCTGAAAGAAATGAAACTTTCCAAGGTGATGGAGGTGCTTTTAGAACCATGGTCGATAGATTTTTCAAATCGAAAGATTCGGACACAACTATATGAAGAAATGAAGACGGTTGCATATCGGTCAGAGAATTATGAGAGAACGCAGGAGGTATTTTCGAACCTGAAACGATATATATTGGATTTAGAAAGGGATTTACCATATGCAGTTGACTGCCCCGATGAAATAGATTTCGGGCAGTTGATGAAGTCTTTGAATGTCAAACTTGAGACGGAAACTAGCACATTATTGGAACAACTTCTTTTATATATGAAAATTTGTAAGAATTTATTACATATAGAGATATTTACTCTTATAAATATTAAATGCTACTTAACGGATGAGGAGCTGCAGGAGCTATATAATGCGTCCTTTTATGAAAAATTTTTTCTTTTTCTTGTTGAAAATGAAGAAAGGGGAAAAGTGCAGTGTGAAAATCATTACATTATTGATAGTGATATGTGCGAGATAGTGGTTGACGATAAACGGACGGGAAATGTATAATATATTATGTACCATACAAATGAAAGCTTGTGATGGAGCTGACATTTTTGAATTTGAGGTTTGAGAATGATGTAAATTTGTATGGGAACAAAAC
>DEUM01000018.1 GCA_002362575.1 Lachnoclostridium sp. UBA3262
TACAAAAATGCTTGACCATCTCAGCACCAACCGTTTGGATTAACTCCACAGCACGTTCCTCCGGGCAGTTTTTTTCTACCGGAACACTGCGCCCTCCCAACAAATGAATCGCCAGAACTTTCGCCATGAAACGCGCTTTTTGCTCTACCTGCAAGACAACACAATCATTTTTGCCAATCCCTGATTCACGCAGTTTCCCCGCCACTTTTAGCGCCATTTGAAACAACTCACTGTAAGTTGTTTTTCCTTCCGAATCAATAATACAAGTTTTATCACCGCGTTCTTTTGCTCTCCACGCCAGCATTTCAATAATCGAATTCATTTTTTTACCACTTTCCTGTTCTAGAGAACCATACCTTTTCTCCTCTTTTATTCTTTTATGATATCCAATAAAGCATGCGCCGCATTCGACAAATATCTCCGCTTTGCATATGCCACATACACATTTCGGTAACTGCTTCCCACATTCACTTTAAGCAGCGCCGGAAATTCTGCACAATCAACATAGCGCACATAATCCTCTGTCACAAAAGAAACACCAAGACCACGCTGGCTTAATGCGACACCCGTTGTCATCTGGTTAGTTACCATAGTGTGTAATTTCCCTTTCTCAGTAAATGTCCCCAAAATACTTCCCGCCACACGCCCGACATTAAAATCTTCGGGTAACAAGATAAAAGTTTCACCTGACAATAATGCTAAATCTATCTGTGGAAGTGATTTTGTTTCCCCTATATCACACATTTGCAGCATATCCTTCGTAATTATTTTGTCCTTAAACCTTGAGTCATGCCGAAAATGCGGTGGAACACACAAAAATATATCCTCCCTGAAAAGAAATTCTTTTTCAAACTCTACACTCTCGAATTCTACTCCAGTAATAAAGATATCAATTTCTCCCTCTCTTGCTTTCTGTTCAATTTCAGGCATCGTTCCCTCAATTAGCTGAATATTTACATTTGGAAAACGCGCAGCATACTTTTGCACACAATATGGAAGATATCCTAAGGCAAAACCATGCGTACTCCCTATCACTAAAGAACCACATAAATTCCTATGTAAATCATCCAAACGATTTTGCAATTCGGCATCCAATAGTTTTCTTTTCTTTAAATACTCAATCAAAATCTCTCCCTCTTTTGTAAGAGACTTATCAGAAGTCCGTTCGAAAATTTTTGCTCCTAATTTCTCCTCCATCTTTTTTATTCGAAAACTAAGCGCCGGCTGCGTAATACCGAGCTGTTCCGCTGCCTTGGAAAAACTACCGCATTTTGAAATCAGTAAAATTTCATCAGAGTATTCGTTCATCATATAATATATATCGGCTTTTATTTAATTTTATTTATATGTTTATAAATTTTTTTTATAATATTCTCATAAAAAAGGTGCGACCGAAAAACGCGCACCTCTATCATTCCCTCTCATCATTTTTTCTTTTCCAAAATCTCAAGAATACTTGCAACCGAATTAATTGCTATCATTTCGTCAAAAGAAAACTTTACTCCAAATTCTCTCTCAAGCTCTGACAGCAGCGAAACCTGTCCAAATGAATCCCACTCCGGGATATCCTCCATTTTCGTCTGGATAGAGATATCTGTTTTCTCATCTAAATCCAACGTCTTCTTCAGAACATCAACTACTTTCTCCTTTTCCCAGTCCTCTTTCTCTAACTTTTTATCCGAGTATATCACTGGCAACACAAGCAAATCCTCCGTTTCCATCCAAAGATTTCCCCATGACAAACCCGCGCCAAAGCCACTTAAAAACAATCGGTTTTTTTTCTTGAAATCTATCTCATCGGCATGATAGCACATATTAGCGGGAATCGAAACTGCTCCTGTGTTTCCAAATTCTTCATAGCAAATCGGACATTTTTGTTCCGGCAAATCGCAAAAATCTATCAATTTATTTAATATGAACTTTTGGGCCTGATGCAGAAAGCAATAATCAAGTTCTTCACGCTTCAAATGATAATGAGCAAAAAAATCATTAATGCTATCTGCCACATCAGAAATGGTAAAATTAAAAACCTCCATACCCTCCATATGCAATGGCGTTGTAATATCCGGTTTATATAATGCCGGAATTCTGCTTCCATCTGAATATTGAGAAAAATACATCGTATGACCTTCTTTTACCTCAAAAGCAGCGGCGGCCCCACCATCTCCAAAAAGCGGTACTGTCCCTTCATCCGCCTTGTCGGCGTCCATTGACGGTGTGACACCAACTAAAAGAAGGCCTTTCCCGCCTTCGCCACAATGCTGCAATAGAGAACCCATCGTTTCAATTCCTGCAACAAATCCCGAACAGGAAAGGTTCATATCAAACACATTACAGTCCACACCAATTCCTAGTTTTTTTTGAATATAAAATGCTGTGGATGGAATTACAAACTGGGTATAGGAAGATACGTAAATAAGAACCTTTATATCCTCCGGATTCCAGTTCAGCTCATGTAACAGCTGTGAAGCAGCCCCCGTACACAAATCCGTCGCCGTCTGGTTATCTGACACATAGTGTTTGCGCTTAATTCCCGTAGCACGAATCTGCTTTTTGACCATTTTTTCATTACTATCATTTATCAAATCTAAATTTTCTACAACCTTAGTTGGAATCATAGATGCCACTCCGGTCATTCGGATATTATGAAATTTCCCATACATACCAAAACCTCTTTTATTATTTTATAGAAATCATGTCCCACATCTTCATCACTTCATTTTTCGCATAATATCACCCACTGTAATAAATTCTTCATACTCTTTCAGTGACAGAACATGTCCATATTCTTTTTTCATGTATGCACTTAAAGATAACTTGGTCATAGAATCCCACTCCTCTACCTGCTCTAATTCTGTTTCCTCCTGCAATGTTCCTTCTTCACAATCTAATACTTCTTCCAAAGCTTCTATTTTTTCACGATTTGTCATCATATATCTCCTTTCTTTAAACAACCTTGCCGCCCGTTATCGGAATCAATGCCCCTGTAATCATCCGGGACTGTTCTGACAGCAAAAATTCTGCCAAATCTGCCACTTGTTCCGGTTCAATAAGTCCCCATGGCTGTTCTTTCTGTATCATCTCATCAAAATTTTCTACGCTTTCCCTAAAAGGCGTCAACAGCTTTGTATTAACAAAGCCGGGCATAATGGCATTGACGCGAATTTCCCGCCTTACCAGCTCTTTCGCTATTACTTTGACCATACTGTTTACCGCCCCTTTCGAAGCCGCATATAGGCTCATTCCTTTGGTATATGTGCAGGCAACCATAGAGGACATGGCTATTACCGATGCTCCATCATTAGAATATCTTTTTTTTGAAAAGTATTTCATTAATTCCTCAAAAACCATACAATTGACCGTAAATACTTCCCGCATATCATTGATGTCATTGGCAGAGACCGGCACGTTTTTAGAAATTCCCGCACAATGCACCAATCCATCCAATTTGATTCCCTGTTCCTTACAAAAACTAAAAACGTTAGATATGTTCTCTAACTGCACAAGGTCACAACACAGACTGATGATATTCTCATTACCCGACGACACTTCTTCTAAGCGCTGTTTGTTTTTGCCCAAAATAATCACTTTATTGTTCTGTGCCAAACGGCAGGCAACCGCTTTGCCAATTCCGGAGTTTCCACCCGTTACCAGATAATTTTTCATATGAAAACAATTTTCCTTTCTTTCAGCCATTTATCTTCTTGTATAAATGGAATGGTATAAAATGGACTTATTCGCTATACATTCCTCGCAATTCTCAAGACCTCTTTTCAAAGCTTTCTTATTCTCGCAGTTTTTCCATGAATAATGCGCCCGGATTCCTTCATTCCAATATCGTTCAAAAACCTGCCGTTCCAGATTGTACAAAATGTTAGCAGTCCCCAAATTTATAGAAACATTAGAATATAAAACCTTTCCTTGCAGCCGCCACACATAACAGGCTACGATTTTCCCACTTTCGCGGTAAATCAAAACTTCTTTCTTACGGATACGCTCCCTCCACTCCTGAATAGTAAACACTCCGTCACAATTGACATCAAATACCTTTAATGCCAATTCAAGTAATTCCTCCGCATCATGAATAACAGGAAACTCCCCACTCGATGAATCATACATCTCTTGGAGCAGCACCCGCTTTCCCTTCGTTGGATATTCATATGGATTGCTTTTAAATACAATAGTATTCCTAATATATCGAGCATATAAATGTAAGCCTGCTTGACACACAATATCACTCAAATCATTTCTATTTGGTCTGTATGTCCACGTAATAAAAACGTCCTTCGGTATTCGCTTTAAAAGTTTTACCAACTGCCCAGAATCAGCCGCCATAAAATAGCCCAATTTCTGATATGGAGCCTTTACAATAACCATTAACGATTTTTCCAAATCAATAACATCTATCACATTCTTATCAAACCGCAAGCCACATACAAAATTTGTCCAAACATCTTCTCCGCACTTTGCAATTTCATCTTTTCTTTTCAATATTTCTCTTTCTGTCATCTTTTCTCCCTGAATTTGTATTTCCTGCATTTCCGTCCCTCCCCCCCATCAGCAAAATCAACTACAAATCAATTCTACAAATTTGAGATAATACTTTCACAAAAATCCAATTTTTCTAACTTCATTAAAAGAGATGCCCATGTCAGCCCTCCCCCAAATCCTGACAGGCAACATAAATGAGCCTTGTTTTGCAATTCATCAGATAAATCCTCAGTCATAACCGTAGGAATTGTTCCTGAATCCGAATTACCTACTCTTTCTGTAATGTCCATCGGTATCTTCTTATATGGAACTCCCAATTGAACTGCTAATTTTTGTAACATAAACTTATTAGGTTGATGAAAAAGAAAATATTCTATATCTTCAACAGCTACCCCTGCACGAGAAGCCAACTGCTGTATCGCCGGAGGTACTTTTTTCTGTACAAAATTGAAAACTCCTGAACCATCCATGGACACATTTACAAAGGGCAAATTCGTAGTCTGGGCATTTATTTGCTCTACCGTCATAGGGTACCTAAACCCGCCTTCACGAATAATAAGATTTTCCCGTTCAGAACCATCGTTATAAATATTTCCATATATCTTCTCACTACTATCTGAATTCGATACAATAGTTAAGTTGGCAACATCACCACCAAAAGATGGTTCTTCTGTCTTTGGCTCATTTTCCATAGATTTACGGTTAAAAATTTCTCCCGTACATAATAAGACTTTCTTATCTTTCATATGTTCTAGTAACATATAAGACTCAATGAGTCCTATAACATAACCAGCACACGCCTGCGCAATATCAATACAAATAACCTCCTCTGAAAATTCAAATTCACCATGTATGATATTACTAATTTGCGGAAGCAGATAGTCCTGAGATAAGGTAACCACAATGATTGCCCCTATTTCCTGCTTATTTATCATTTTATTATTGACTAAATAATTCATCCCATAAAGGAACATATCTGATAACGTAGTATCTCCTTTTACTCTCCGTCGTTTGCCAAATCCTATAATTCTTTTTAATCTTTTCGCTTTTGCATCTTGCGGATTAAGAACCTCATCTTCAAATATGTACTCATTTTCCGGTAGAATTGTCAATACACCCTCTATCCGCTTTCCAACAAATTCTAAATCCATTATTTCCCTCCATTGTTGCAAATCAAATTACAAATTGAAGATACGGTTTCAAAATTTTCTGGTATAACTTCTAATCCGTCTACAATAATATCAAATTCTCTTTCTATTGAATCAATCATTGTAACAATATCAAATGAATCCAAAAAACCGTCTTCTACAAAATTACTGCTGGTACTAAAGTCAAACTCCGGACGAATTTCTTCAAGCAGCTTTAAAACTTTTTCTTCCATATTTTCCTCCAATCAAATTTTCATAATTGTCACTTATTCACTCAAAGCATTCATAAGATCTCCTACCGTCTTATAAGTTAAAATTTCCTCTGCCTTTGGATAGCGGTCAAATTTTTCATTAATAACTGCAATAATAGAAAGAACAGCAACTGAATCCCAGTTCTCTAAATCATTCAGAACCGTATCTTGTGTCAGTTCATCCACTTCCATCTCCACACTTTCAGCAATATACTCCATTTTTTCTTCATTCGACATAAATAATTCTCCCTTCAATAAAAAATAATTATATTCTTATGACAGCCAAAATGCCGTCAGAATATCGGTTATAACAATCCTCCATCCGCATATATTGTTCTTCCCGTTATGCATGATGATTCATCGCTTAACATAAAAGATATAACATCTGCGATTTGATTTGGGCTTTGAATCCCAAGCAATTGACGCGACACCGGATTCTCATACGACGTTTCAATAGATGCGATAAGTTCACTGGCCTTTTCCGACATGTTTGTATTCACACCACCTACAACAATAGAATTTACTCGAATATTTTTAGGGGACAACTCCAAAGCTAACGTTTTACATGCTGCTTCTACTGCTGCCTTTGCAGATACATATGCTGTCATACATTTTTGTGGAGTATGTACATTAATAGCAGAAATTCCGACAACACTACCGCCATTGGAAACCCCTTTTCTGGCATAAAACTTAACTAGCTCTATAAAAGCAAAATAATGTATATTAAATAGCTTTAAAGTATTATTCGGATTCATAATGCGAAGAGGTAATATTTCTGTAAATCCTGCACAATGTACCAAACCATCCAACTTAATATTTTCTTTCTTTAATTTTCCAAAAATATCCATGTAATGTTCAAAATCCGTTAAATCGTAAGAAATAGAAATATGATTTCCCGGATTTTTCATTAAATCTACCGTTTCATTCAGCTTTTCCTTATTCCTACCTATCAATATTACACGACCATCATTTGCAGCAATATTTTGAGAAAGTGCCCTACCTATACCAGAAGATGCCCCTGTCACCAAAAAAGTTCTATCCCTAAATTTACTCATAATATTACATTTCTCCTTTAACAATTCTTACAGTTTTTGAAAAATATGATTCTTTACTCCATCCCACTGCAAACTATCTGTTTTTTCAAGTGTCCTCTTGATTTTTTTGTTGTTTACATCAATCCAGCCATAATGAGCAATTGGTTTATGGATTTTATTTGATATATCATTTGCTTTTCTGGTTACATTATATAAATAATCAGCAGATAAGCAATTATAAGTCATTGCGCCATATCGCTTTTTCCCCTCTATTCTATAAATATAAAGAGTACATATCTTACCCTCGACTTTATAAATCCAAACTGTTTTTTGTTGAATAAGTTTTCTCAATTCTTCCTCCGTTAATATCTCGCTATTAACAGGATCAAATGTATCAATCATTAGTTTTCGAATCGCAGGTATATCGCTTTCCTCAGCAGGCTCAGCACATTCCGGATCATATTTTTCTTCCAACAATAATTCCAATCTTGTTTTCTTTCTTGTTTTTTTCATCTTCTTTTTGACAGGAACGGTATTTCGGATATATTCAGCATATCTTTTCCATTTGCTTTCTTCTATGATATCTCCAATTTCTCCGATTTCTCCTTTACATACCCAATCTGTTACAGAGTTCTTATGTACCTTCTCTAAACAGTCTTTTAACGCTGTCAGATTATTGCTGCAAAAATAAATTCGGTAAATAAATTCTTCCTGTATTCCAAATACAATAGTTCCTTCTCCTTCTATTACATCAAATTCAACATCACGTCCTGTGTATTTATTATAATAATTTGAATATACAGGTCTCCTTTCCCTTTTAATCTCCGTACACCTTCTCAGAATGTCATCTATTTTCATCCTTATTCCTCCTTTGAATATTCTCTAGCAACTTCTGTCTGTCAATTTTCCCATTTGTATTTTGTGGCAGATTTTCCATAGAATGATACTCATTTGGAATCATATATCTTGGAAACGATTTTCCTAAAGCCTTTCTTATATCAAGCTCTTTTGTACTACACTCTTCATAATAGAGCACAATCTGTGATTTTTGGTGGTCATAAACAGCACAGCAGTTTGGAACAAGCTTTAAATTATTAACAATTTCATGCTCTATTTCCGTTAACTCAATACGATATCCCTGATGTTTTACTAAACTGTCTTTCCTTCCCTTAAAATGATATAATCCCTCTTCGTCAATAAAAGCAATATCCCCAGTCCTATAAATTAACTCTGGATATGCTTTATTTAATGGGTTTTGAACAAACGCATTCTGTGTTTTTTCAGGATTATTATAATATCCCATAGCCAAAGAAGTTCCCCGAACGCATATCTCTCCTTCTTCACCTGGTTTGCACTGTTTTTCTTCTTCTGTCAGTAATAAAATATCTGTATTATTACAAGGAATACCAATCGGCAGGGATTCACTATCTTCATATTCTCTATCTACAATATAAAATATACAGTCTAGTGTAATTTCAATCGGACCATACAAATTAGCAAAAGTTACTGATGGCAATTGGTTCTTCCAATAATTAAACTGTTTTGTCGGAAAAACTTCTCCTGCAAACCAAACTAATTTAAGGTCGGGAAGCGGAATTCTGCTAAGCAAATCCATATTCGCGATGTTTACCATTATTGTTGGCACCCAAAAAAGAAAGTTCACTTTCTTTTCTTGTAATTCTGTCAATAACCTAGCAGGAAAAACAGCTAGTGAGCTGTCTAAAATAACTATAGATGTTCCTTTCATCATCATCATACAGATTTCAAAATCATATATATCAAAAACAACAGGAGATAATGCTCCAATAATTTCATCGCCTGTAAAATCAAAAGTTTCTGTCGCCCATGCAATAAAATCAAAAAAGCTACGGTAATTTAATACTACACTTTTAGGCGTTCCTGTCGAACCAGATGTATTAATAATACAAAATGGATCTGTATCAATTAATCTTCTACGATTTTCATTTAATAGTATGCTGTCAATTTCCAATTTTGTAAAATCAATTGTTTCTATATTTATCATTTGCATATGAAAATTTTCCCAACATATAAGATTTTCATATGCTGAATTTGTAATGACAACTTTAGGGTTTAATTGCTTTATTATATTTTCTAATCTATTCACTGGTGTCTTAATATCCAAATTATTAAAAATGTTAGCACTATACATGATTCCAATATCAGCAACAACTACCTCTATTGATTTAGGCAACAAAACTACGACAGGTTTGTTTCTTTCTCCCGACATCATTTGTGTAAGCAAAGTCCCCATTTTCTGTCCGTTACTTTTTAACTCTCCAAATGTACAACAAGTGTTATGATGAATCAATGCAGCTTTATTTTCATTTTCAAAAACCGTATTATCAAAATAATCCAAAACGGATTTATACATTTTTCAGCCCCCTCAAATTCTTTGT
The DNA here is from genome assembly GCA_002362575.1 of Lachnoclostridium sp. UBA3262. Taxonomy (GTDB): domain Bacteria; phylum Bacillota; class Clostridia; order Lachnospirales; family Lachnospiraceae; genus Eubacterium_F. Next base: position 9,342 of record DEUM01000018.1, read on the forward strand.
TATTGAACCGTGGTAACATTTCCATATGAGTATTCCTTAATCAAAGGTTTTGTATCATATGGTTCAGCAAGAAAACAATTCACATCGCGAGTCAGCCACTCAACTGTCTTGTCATATACCTCTTTCTCCGTAAAGCAGGCAACAGACGCATCCCCTAACTTAGTTTTCAATTCTATTCCTTCTTTTATCAGTTCTTCTTCAAATGTTGGTGGTACAGAAGGTAAAACATCTCGGTATTTAACATACAAAATATGTTTGTCCTCTCTTTTATTTCCATTTACATCAATAATATGTCCTGTAAATTCCTTATCATATCGGTACGGAACCCTTAACTTTTCCTCAACAAAGTGCATATGCGTATGGCAAGCAGAAACAGAAGCCCCCAAAAATAATATTTTTGCATTTGGAGTGTGATTCAAGCGGTCGAAAAAACTTCCCTCACCTAATGATTTGTTTCCACTTATTTCAGCCAGTTCTTTATGATCGCCAATGACACAAACAGACATTAAAGGATCTTCTGAACGCACAGCATCTTCCCTTTTTCGTGCATACTCATTTAAAATTCCCATTTTGCACTTTGTATTTTGTACATCATAATCTTCTCTATTGCCATAACTAAATGTAAATGTCGGAAATACAATTGTATTTACATTTAGTTCGCATAACGCATCATATAATATTTCCGCAAGTTGCTTTCTTTTTAGCTCCCTATTCGGTGTACCAAATAAAAGGGATGTGTGTACGAGTAACACCTCACATTCATCTGCTTTAACACTTTTTAAAGCCTCTATCAGCATACCGTAAGTTACCCAACCATTTTCTTTGGACTGAAACAATTTTAAATTATTTTCTCTTTTCATAAACAACGTCACTCCTTTACATTTTTATTTAAAATATAAGAACTTTCTTTTACTAACATGGGCGATCTTGATCGCCATCACCCCGAAACATCCTTAATCCCTCCAGCATAGGATCCATCATTTTTAAATCAATATTCTTTTGTTCAAACGGATGAAAATAATTTGGTATAATGTTATCGCTGGTTATATCGCACGAAATTAGCCCCGCCCGTTCATATAGTTCTGACGGTACCCCATATGAATATACATCTATATACTCATACTGTTTTTCCTTTATTAAACCATCAAGTGCGTATGTAATCTGACCTAAATCATCAATATCTCCATAAAAATCAATTATTTTCCCTATTTTTCTTCCCCTTGCACTTTCTTCTCTCGTAATCAAAACAGAATGGGCAATCTTTTCTTTGTTTAATATTTTCCAAACATCATATTGATATATTGGATGTTCAAAATATCGCCATTGTATATAAGCATAATCTTTACTCATAATATGGGTAGCAAGAGCTTCTGGTGAGATAATTTGTTTCATCTCCTCAGAAGATAAAATTGGTTCCAGCCGGAATCCTGTATCTTCTATTTCTGGTATCTTTTTATTTTTGACTACAGCTATCCTATAATTCTCATAATTCCCTAACCGATAATAGTGCTCCATAGCAATCGGAGTGCCTCCTAGAATACGACCTAACCTTATAGCCTTTTCGCTTACACCCGCTCCTATAATATATCGTACATTTAACTGTTGAGTCGAATAATCACTAATATCCATGCCCAGTTTTGGATTACTGCTTTTAATGGCTTTCCAAATACTACCTGTAACGTCAGGATTTAAACTATGATTATACCGAATCACTCCCTGCATGCCATAAATCTTACCTGTTTCATCATCAATTCCTAAAAAAACATTAACCTGATTATTCTCCACAAACTGCCATTCAAAGAACTCCCTGTCTCTGGCAAGAATATGCCCCTTCTTCCAATTCTCATCTATAAACTGCATAATATTAGCGATATCTTTGTAAACAGCCTGCCGAATTGTTAACATAATCTTTCTCCATCTGAGCCCTGTGCTTTCTACATAAAAAAACTGCCCTCTGCTAACGAGCACAGTATTTTCATACATATTCCGTGCCTCCATGCAACCTTTTTATATGCAAGTCCCTACATATAGTTATCTTATAATAAATTAAAGATACATACAAAATTTATATCGGACAAATGTTAAGTTTTCTTAACCGGCTTCATCTATTTCCATGGTTTTTCCAAAACTTACTCACACCACCTTATTCCCTTTCGGCGGCAAATCATTGGTATCAAAACGTGGAAGCTCATAACTGTCATCCTGTCCTAGCCTTACCGCTCGTGCTTCCACTGTAATTCCAAGCCTGCACCCTTTTTCCTGTATACATTTTACCACATCGGAATTATAATTACCATAGGGATAATTCATTACCCATTTATTTCTATCAATTACATCCGAAAAATAATCCAGCGCCTTTTCAATATCTCCTTCCATCTGCTCCTTCGGCATCTTTCCAAGCCAGTAATGGTCATATCCGTGCAGACCGAAAAACATACCTCCCTCCTTCATACAGCGTATCTGATCTCTGTTCATGTACAGTTCCCTCGCAAAAATATCCTCGCTGATTCCCACGTACTTTTCAAATAAAGCGGACGCAATCTCCCTCCGGATATCCTCAGGCAGTCTGTTCTGCAAAAGCCTTTTCACAAAAATAACTTCTCCCGGATCCCAGCGGTTTGCTACTGCCAGCTCCGAAAACAACTCCTCATTTCCCGGCAGATTTATACCCTCTGCACGATATTGGTCCATACAGGAAAAACAATCCTGAACTAATTCATCTATTGGTGCTGTCGCCAGAATATGATGTATCTTATTCACATCCAACAGTCTGTGTTCCTTCACTGCCTTTGCATTGGGGAAGAAAGAACCCTGCATACCATACTTTTGCAACAACGGATATACCACTGTATAGTGGTCGATATAACCATCGTCAAAGGTCAGAAGAAGCGGCCGCTCCGGCAAATCAGAAAATTCTTCCGTCTCGTAAGCCGTTATAAGCTCCTCCATTCGTATAACCTGAAAATGCTCCTTTATGTACTGAAGCTGCTCCTCAAACATCGACACATCCAATCCCTTAATCTCCGGATAACGGCTATGCGTCAAGTCACGAACATAATGATACATTACAATCACTGCTTCTTTCATATCCGTCCCTCTTTCCGTTTAATTCTGCTTATTCAGAATCCTGTCTCAAATAAAATTCCGCCACAGAAAAATCTACCGGCTCATCAATATCAACACTTCTCGCCCTAGGCATAATATATCCAAGGGGATTATCATTAAAACTGGTTTCCAACGATAACTTTTTTATATTATTCACATAGATACTGCCATTTACCCGATAGTAAACCGGCATATCCTGCCGTCTGACCGTACTGCTTTGTTCTAATAAATGGGTTAGATTACCGTTTTCATCACACTCACGTATAAGTATCGGTGAATCCGTGACCTCTGAAATAGATACTACATCACACTTATTTTCTATAGAAAGTCTGACTGCTTTTTCTATATCGTCTGCGGTTCTAAGCGGGCTTGTCGGCTGCAATAACACAAGATAGTCATAGTCTCTCCCCGACTCTGCCAGCTTGCCTATCGTATAACATACCGCATCAATCGTTTTAGAAGTATCATCTGCTAAAAACTCCGGACGAAGAAACGGCACCTCTGCCCCATATCGTTCTGCCACCTCAGCAATCTCCCTACTATCAGTAGAAACCATTATGTAGTCAATATCCACACACTCCTTCGCTGCTTCTATCGTATAGGCAATCAACGGCTTTCCTGCCAAGTCCTTTATATTCTTCCCATGAATTCCTTTACTCCCTCCACGCGCTGGTATCAAAGCAAGTATTTTTTTTCCCTTTATCATAAAATTTCCTCTCTAACTGTATTCCTTCTGATATTTTCTAATATCTGCTCGTTATTCCATTCCGGATACTTAACAAGCTGTTCCATAGTCTCCTTCACAAAGTCATATGGCAATTCTGTAAACTGGGCTATTTCTTCCATTGACTGTTTTTGGCGCATTACGGCTTGTTTTGTTGTCATTATACTATATCATGTCTGATATGTCAAATTGCACATAATGACATCTCGCCGCTCCCATTCTTCCCACCTCCGGTGCTCACCATGGAGGGCTTCGCCATATAGCAAAGAAAGAGACCTTTCGGTCTCTTCCTCTCGTACATTTTCACTTTCTTGTTTTTCAGACAAAGGATTACTGTAACAGTGAAAGTACTCCCTGATTTGCCTGATTTGCCTGAGCCAGCATAGATGTTGCTGCCTGCTGCAAGATGCTCTCCTTGGAGAATCTTGTCATTTCATCTGCCATGTCTGTATCACGGATACGAGACTCAGCTGCCTGCATGTTCTCAGCAGTGTTGTCATCTACCTTGATTGTGTACTCAAGACGGTTCTGGATAGCACCCAGCTTAGAACGCTCTGTTGTAACCTTAGTAATCATATCGTCTACAACGTCTTCAATCAGACCAGAGTTTGTTTTTCCGTCTCCACCTGTTACGGTAACTGTCTGCCATGCAGTAGAAGCGATTGTAATAGAGATACCCTGCTCTTTGTTTGCACCTACCTGCAGGTACTGGTTCTTGTAGCTACCATCTAACAGTTTCTTCTTGTTGAACTCTGTATCAGAATCAATTCTGTCGTACTCCTGTTTCAGGTTGTCAATCTCATCCTGAATCTTCTGGAAATCCAATGTGTCCTTGTCAAGTACGGCACTGTTGGAAGCCTGAACTACCAGCTCACGTGTTCTCTGAAGAATTGCATGTTTCTGATCCATAGCACCTTCAGCTGTCTGGATAAGGGAAATACCATCCTGTGCGTTGTCAGATGCACGGTTCAAACCACGTACCTGAGCTCTCATTTTCTCGGAAATTGCAAGACCTGCTGCATCGTCTGCTGCACGGTTGATTTTGTAACCACTTGACAATTTCTCTGTAGACTTGGAAAGGTTTCCTCCTACGATACCTAACTGTCTGTTTGCGTTCATTGATGTAATGTTGTGTTGTACTATCATAACGATTACCTCCTTGTTTATACACCGCAATTCCTTTTGCGGGTTGTTTTATTTGTCTTACTGACAATATATATATCGGAGTCAGTTTTAAATACTTTATAGCAAAATTGAAACTTTTTTCATTTTTTTCTCAAATCTTTTAAATCCACGAATTTCTTTTGGATTTCTGAACTCCATATGTCTGCGTTTTCCAGAATCTCCAAAAATTTCTCTGTACTGTGTCCATTGCCAAAGCTGTGGCATTTTACCGCATAGTTCCCTGCATTATCAATGGCCTCCAGAATTGGCTCTACTTTCTCCATTATATGTTGTATATTCTTTAATTTATGAATATCATATCTTCCATTCTGGCGCGTCCCAATATCGATTGCCGGCACACCATAAATACCGCTTTCACGGATTCCCGCACTGGAGTTTCCAATAATAAAATCAGCGTTCTTTAAAAGAGCAAGAAAGTATTCAAAACGAATGGAAGGATAAACAGCAAAATGTTTGTCTTTTCCCAGCTTCTTCACCTTGTCCAGTATGATTTCCGACCCCATATCATTATTGGGATAAACTACAACAAAGTTTCGCTCTGAAGCCTTCAGCGCTTGAATAATCGTAGTGATATTTTCGGATAACTGCTCCACTTCTGTAGTAACCGGATGATAAAGAAAAATTCCATAATGTTCAAAATCAATTTCATAATATTCCTTTACCGTCTGCAGAGCAGGCAGTTTATCGCTGAGCATCACATCAATATCCGGGGAGCCGATGACAAAAATTCTCTCCTCGCTCTCACCAAGCTGGATAATACGTTTTTTAGCTTCCTCGTTGCACACAAAATGCAGATGGGCAAACTTAGAAATCGCATGGCGGATGGAATCATCAATGGTTCCCGATATCTCACCGCCTTCCACATGTGCTACCATAATATTATTCAATGCTCCTGTAATCGCTCCCGCAAGCGCATCAATCCGGTCTCCATGAACCAGTATCATATCTGGTGCTATCTGCCTGACATACCCCGACAGATTCATCAATACATTGCCAAGGTTATAACTCATATTATCCGTAAACTGCTGTCCGAATGCCACATGAACATTTTTATACTTATCCTTCAACACTTCCTGATAAGTATTCCCATACTGGGCAAGCAGGTGCATTCCGGAAACATAAATAAACACCTCGTACCGTTCTGATTTATCCATCGTCTTCATCAATGATTTTATTTTTCCATAATCTGCCCTCGTACCGGTTATAAAAAGTATCTTTTTCACATTATCTACTTGTTTCTTCATTTTTAGTCTCTACTTTCTATGGTATTTTTACTAACATCTCATGACTGATGATATCCGCAGCCAGGATATAATCATCTTGCTCTAACGCATCGAATAAAGGATCAATACATTCCGAAAATTCTGTCACCTTTCCAAGTTCTCCGGCAATCTGCATAAACAACTGCAGTCCCTGCTCATTTCTTTCCTGATAAAAACAGTCTGCGATACGCTTGAAACTCTGTTTGATATACTCAAAATCCATATTATGACATCTCCTTCACATATTCATTATATACATATTCAATTGCTTTTTCAAACCGTACCTTGCGCTCTTTTTCCTCCTGACACCGCATATACTCAAGCACCAGCCTCATGGCAGGCATATTCTGGTAATCCGACTCATAAAAAGTTTTCTCATAGCCCTGTTTCCTGACCGTTTCTAAATCTTTCCTGCCCTCTGCGAAAGCCGCCATAAGCTTCTCATATTCTTCATCTGTAATTGCCACCCTCTCATCCGCTATCCTCTCTCGAAAAGAAATCGGATTTTCCGGCAGCTCGGCTATCGCCTCTGCCAGACTCTTTTGCACGGCGCCGTGAATCTTCGCGCCGCCTTCGGTCGCATTGATTACTTCCCTGTCTGGATATTTCATAATCATTTCCTCAAACCAGTGAAGGAAATTGACCCAGTCCATCCGGGACTGTACAACACCACCATAATATCCTTCCACTTTGTATTTTTCATCTTCTGCAAACCCTTCATTCCTGTCTGATGTGTGGCTTTTCCCATCTGGTGAATAAGATAAATCCTGACCTGCCAATATAATTTTTTTACTGCCAAGCTCTAAAATTGCCGCATACATTGCTGTGGAAATACCAATATAGGCCGGTTTCTCCGGCGGTTCAATTCCACTTTTTTTACAGAGCATGCCTGCAAATTCATGGTCATAGCCCCATATCTTTGTTCCGGTACTTTTTTGAATCAGTTCCTTTGGCGTATTTGTCGTGACCAAAAGAGGAATTTCATAGCTTTCTGGTGTGTTAAAACAGTTCATATTCTTTGTAGCGTCCATACATCCAACCAAGTCTGGAACGATTCCGTTTTTTAAAAGGGTAGGCAGTGCTGCATCTGCACAGAACAGGTAAGCCCGTCCATTTATCTGTTTTAAAAAATTTATGTTTCTTTCCAGCGAAGGCCCGGCAGAAACTAATATAACCGGTATTTCCTTATTCCAATGCTTTGCCAGTCTTGCAAGCGGAATCCCGCCTTTCATATAAGAAATATTCTTAATCTGATTCCGAATCATGGCAAGGATAAAACGCTGTATCGGGCCTTTCATAAATCCAATAGCCTCACAAACCACATCGCAGACTCCTTTTATTTTTTCTAACGGTTCCGGATACAATGCTGCATATCCCGGATGTGAAAGGAGCAGCGTACATTCCGCACAATCCTCATCCAAAGCGGCATGAATGGCATCCGCCATCGCTTGAAGCATGCTCTCCCCACCGAAAATGCGTACACGCTTCTGTTTTTGTATTTTTTTGTATACTGCTGTGCGCTGCATTTCCTTATATAATGCCTCGTTCGGCTCATATACGAGAATATCTCCGGGAATCTTTGCTAATAATTGCAGAATAATCTGACAGTCTCCCATTCCATATAAAATAGCATATTCTGCCCCCTCCGGCACATAAAAACCAGCCCAGCGCTCTGCCGCATATTTACCATCATACAAGCTTCCCAGTCTGACCTCTCCCCGGCCTGTCTGTACAACAGGCACTTTATTACCGTCCCTTGCCGGTATCAATCTGCATTTATTTTCCATATGAATCTCCATTCTGTTTTACCATAGTATCAAAGCAATAACCAAAACTATGGTAGGGAAAATCCCTACCATAGTAAATCATCTGCTGTTTATTTTGTTTCGTTAAAAAAGTAAGACTGTTCCGGCTTATGGGCATTTGCCATGTTCTTATAGTAATCAGCCGCTGATTTATTATTCAGGTGGAACTGTTTTATAGATTTGCGCTGTTCCGCCAAAAATGCTTTCAGCCGATTGCTGTTCTGGTGCTCTAATGCCTGTATCTTTACTCCAAGCTCCGATACACTGGTAATCTGCTTCTGCATTGTCTGAATATCTTCTTTGTAAGCTTCCCGATTTGAAACAATCTCCTTTTCCACCATTTTGAACAAAGCGTCAAAGCCTTCATCCAGCACATTTAATTCTTCAATTTGCGAACCTTTTTCCTCCAGAAGCTGATTGAATTCATCCACATCCAATTCTTCACATTTCAATAAACGCTCCTGTTCTCTGGTCTGTTTATACAGTGTTGCGAGAATTGATTCTTTTCTTTTCAATGTATCTATCATCATATTGACATAGACACTGTTTTGACGCTCTCTGTCCATTTACTCACATCCCGTCCGAAAATTATTTGTCACCAACCTTGTTCAAACGCATAACTTCTTTCCATGTATCACGCATCTCACGTATATACTTTAATGCATCCTCAACAATCTCCGCATCTTTTTTAATATTACCCTCCAACAGTCTTCTGTATATATAGTCATATACACGCTCGAAATCCTGCCAGACAGGATACTTAGGATCCAGCGTTGCGCGCAGCTCTGTAATAATTGCCTGCGCTTTTTTCAGGTTGACATTTACCTTTTCCATATCCTGCTTTTCAATGCCAACCAAGGCAATATTGCAAAACTTAATTGCCCCTTCATACAACATCAGAGTAAGCTCTGCCGGTGAAGCTGTCATAACTGCATTTCTCAAATACGCATTTGTTGAATTTTGATACATAAACCGTCCTCCATGACTCAATGTGACAATTTCTGACTATTTACAAAGGAAAATTATCCGTTTGTTCCTAAAATACTTCCCAAAGAATTCTGCTGTGACTGCAGCTTCGCCATTGCTGTCTCCATCGCTGTAAATTTCTTATAATAATTTTCTTCCATAGTTGCCAGCTTATCTTCCCATTCTTTGATTTCTTTCTCATAAGATCTTAAATCATCTTTCATCTTAATATCGTTATAGAAAGTAAGGGCACTGCTGTATTTAGTACCTGCCATCTTCTGGCTCATTGTTTCTTTCAGATTACCGAATACGCCAGTCAGCGTTGCGATAACAGCATCCGGATCTTCCTCAAGTGCTGTCTTCAGCTTATCTTTTTGTCCAGAGTATACAGAATCATCCTTATCACCGTAAATATGAAGCTGACCGCCCTCAGTCCAGTCAGTCGCTGTCATAATGCCAAAGCTGGATAGGGAGTATCTCTTGCCTTCATGCTCAACGGTCGTCATCATAGCACTTCGCATACCCTGAATAATACCGTTCAATGTTGAATCATTGCGAAGAAGGGCACCCTTTACCTTGTCTTCCCATAGTTTTACTTCATCATCAGACATTGCCTCTTTTTCATCACTGCTCAGAGGCTCATAGCCCTTCGCTGACTCGGCATTATAAAGAGTATTCATCTCCTTCATAACAGAGTTGTACTCTTTGAGGAAGGATTTAATCGAATCATATACACCGTCAACGTCATTCGATACCGAGAACGTAATCGGTTCATTCGGCTTTGTCACTCCGGTCAGCTCAATGCTGAGTCCATTGACCGAAACAGTTGAAGAAGAAGATGTCAAGGTAGCGCCATTCAAAATAATCTCACTGTCGCTCCCCTTAATCAGAGCCATTCCTTTTGGCGTCGCACCTTCCACTGTTACCGTGCCATCTGCTGCTTTGCTGATATCCGCAATACCAAGACTGTTTAGTACCGAACCTGCTGCCGCCTGATTTCTGTCATCTGGTGAAATGCTGGCATAAGCTGACACAGCCGCTGTGATATCCGCTTTTACAGAATCCTGATCAACGCCTTCCATTTTATCAAATGCGTTTACACCATCTTTGTAATAAGCAGCAACTGCCTTGTCACCCAGTGCGTTAATATCGGCTTCTGTCTTACCGGTAAAAGCAGCTTCCGAAATCTGCAGTTTAGAAGCACTGCTCGTAATTTCTTTATTTACATATGCAGTCGTATCGGTATCTGCCTTCTTTGCTACCGCTTTCTTGTAATCATCCTCTGTCTTTCCGTCTTTCAGCGTGCCGTCTTCATTATAGTAATTTGCCTTCAGACCTTCTTCTGCTTCCTTCTCCATATCTGCATACTTTTCGCTGTAGAGCTTTGCTTTTACATATGTGGTCGCAGAAGCATCTGTCTGGCTCTTTTTACTTTCATATGCTGCCTTGGCTAAAGAATCCAATGCGGTATTATACTCATCCGTATCAACACCGGAAGTACGAAGTGTCTCGATTGCCTGATTGACTGCTTTCTTGTTTGCTGCTGACATCTTATCATAGCCAACGGCAGCCTTCAAGTCATTTCTCGCCTGAACCTCGGCATCCGTAAGCCCGGAGGTCTTGAGAGTAAAGGTATTTTTCAGACCACTTTCTTTACTGCTGATGGTAAGTCTTTTCTGACCTTTGTCAAAATTTGCATTCAGTCCGGCTTCCTTCAATGCCGATGTAAAATCTGCCAATGTCGAATCTGCTGTAACCGCAAACTTTACATTCTTATCGCCATTTGTAATCTCTATTTCTTTATTCAGAAGTCCTGCGTCCAAAGCAGTCAGCTTCGTATCCTCGGACTCTGCGTCAATCACTCCACCTGTCAGGTACTGCGCTGTTGCAATATGGCTGACCTCCAATGTGTAGCTTCCGTTTGCCGCATTACTGTTTGCTGTCACATTTGCCTTAGAAGTATCGGAAACCGATGTCTTCTTTGTTTTATAAGTGGACTCTAACTGCATTTTTGAAACAAAATCATTATATAATTTCATTAATTTCGTATTCAAATCTGACCACGCTGTCTGTTTCCACTCCAATTTTGTCTTAGCCTTTGTCACTTTCGTCTTCTTTAAAGTCTGTGCTGACATAAGCTCTTTCACAATTGCCTCTGTGTCCATACCGGACATAAGTCCGCTCATTCTCAACGGCATGAATGACACCTCCTATCTTCTTTCATCTACTAAAATTCCAGCCATTTCCCACATCTTCTGAAGCATATCCAGAGACTTCTCCGGCGGAATTTCTCTCACTACTTCGTTTGTGGCATCATTTATCACTTTAATCGAGACTCTGTTTGTCTCCTTGTGATAGGAATATTCACAACGGGTATGTTCCATTTTGCGGTTTGCACTTTTAACGGCATCGCTAATCGTTGCCTCGCTCGGTGCATGCTCTCTTTCGCCCTGCTGTTCCGCTCCCTTTTTGTCTTCTGTCTTAATTTGCTTAGCAGAAGCCGCAGTTTTTTCAATCTGCACAGAATCCCCTGTGCTGGCAGAAACCTTTGTTGCCTCCGACGAATTGTAGCTTGGTTTTACTTTTGATACTGTTTCAATCTCCATTTTAAACACCTCCATGTGTAACACGTGTAAACACATCCATGTGCAGGCACGTGCAAAGTATATCGATTCTTACATCTACAGTAGATATCGTCACAAACAAAAGAAAAGTTAACCCTAAATGTAAAATTTTTGAATTAACTTTTCTAAGCTTTTATTTTATTAATTTGGATAAAGTCTCCGGACTCACTGCATTTGCCGCTTCCTCGTTGGACTCTTTAATTTGTTTATAAATTTCTTTCCGGTATATCGGTACGGATTTTGGGGCGTCAATCCCGATTTTCACCTGATCTCCCTTAATCTCCAATACCGTAATTTCAATATCATCATTGATGATGATAGACTCATTCATTTTTCTTGCTAATGCTAACATACAATCACTCCTCCCCTTTGCTCTTGAGGACATCGTATATCTTGTATTTCACCTCATAGTCCTGATTTTCCACCATAATCTGCGCTGCTTTCCTTGTATCGGCATTGATAATAATCGGTGCTTTCAGATTTACGCTCATCTGTGTAATATCCGAAGGTACCGTCATCGTCAGAAAAATAACAAGATTTTCCTCCGTCAGCTCTCCGATGTGTGTCAGCAATTCATCCTCCACAACCGGATTATAGTCCTCTTTTACCAACAGCGGTTTAATAATCGGCAATGCCAGCGTCGGCTCATCTACACTCTGGAGCCAGCAGATATTCGTCTCCTCTTTCTCTACATCATACAAAATTGTATACTGTTTATAATCACTCAGACCGATTAACCCACGGTCAAAGGTAAGTATCTTCTCCTCCGGGAGGTCTACTTCCCCAAAAAATTTCGTCTTTACTAACATGTTTTCATCTCCTTCTCTGTAATCTGTTTAGATAAAGTTCAACAGCGACTGCCCTAATATTTTTGAAGTAGCGTTCAACGTCGCCTGATACAGCAAATCTGCCTCTGAGAAATTAATGTATGCCTCACCCAAATCCGCATCTTCATTTTCCGACTTTGCATCCTCCGTATCCAGTCTGTCCTGTTTTAACTTAACCTCTGACATTTCCAGACGGGCATAGCGGGAACCATGTTCTGCCATAGCGACGTTCAGTCCATCCTGCGTCTCCTGACAAGTCGTAATTGCCGCAGAAAGCGCATTTGTCAGTACAGTCTTGCCAAGCGCTAACTGTGTCTCTATCTGTTTTTGCAATTCTTTCAGATTTGCCATCGTCTCCGTGTCTCCCTCGTCGCAGTCATCAATCCGTTTATTCACTGCGGTCAGGTGTTCCTCAATCACATCAATGTCATTGCAGACATTTTGAATTTCCTCAATCATTCTGTGAACATCCAGACTGATTGCATTGCATGCTTCGGTATTTACTGTCAATACCTGACTAAAATTAATCTGATAATTTAATGTCTGGCTGCCCGCTGTTTTATATAATGCTGTCTCACCTGTCACGTTATTAACGGATGAACATACAAAATAATGCTCCGGTCTGACGTCGTTCTTTTGATAATTTGTCTTCTGATAAGTAGCGCTAAGATCCGAACCGGCACGGACATCATTATATATATTGTCGCCAAATAATACTTCTCCCGTCTCCGGCACAAAATAAATCTCATCCTCACCCGGATGTAAATGTTCATTATAGGAAGTATTGTCGCCGATACTCTTTGTCACAGCTGTCACTGTCTTCGCATTACCGTCTTTATCAGTATAGCTGAACGTCACATCCGCACCGTCTTTATCACAATCGTCATAAGAAAGTTTAATCCGGTGGGTGGTCTGGAACTGGGACGCTTCATTTGCATAATCCGCCGCAGTCTTTGCGTCATCGTATTCTGCCTGCCCATAAATATAATCGTATTTCCGGATATGGTTAATATCCAGATTTTCTGTAATCGTATATGTTGTATCGCTCTGAGCTTCTGTAAAAAGAAGCGGCACATCTGTGCGGTAGCCGGTAAACAGGTAACGCCCTGCATAGTCCTGATTCGCATTCTGCTCATAAATATAAGCTGAATACTGTTTGAGCTGGGCAACGATATCCTTTCTCTGTTTTGTCTCATAAGTACCTGTCGCAGCCTGTGTACAGTAGGTTATCATTTCTTCCAGACGTCCATTCATATTCTTAATCGACTTCTCTGTCGCATTCATCCACGAGGTAGCGTCGTTAATATTCAACAGATACTGGTCAATCTCTGCCAACGTCGTGCGGTACTTCAAGGCACGCATGGCAATCGTAGGATCATCCGACGGACGCTGGATTTTCTTCTGCGTATTATACTGCTGAAGATATTTATTGTATACCGTCTTATGTTTCTGCATATTCGATAATGAATTGTTGCGCATCATTGCGTTCGTAATTCTCATAACATGACCTCCGCTCTCATTATTTTATTAAACTGCCGTCTGATTGATTAACTTATCCAACACTTCATTCATTACTGATAATACTTTAAACTGATTAGAAAGCATATTCTGGAATATAATCAGGTCCGCTCCTTCTTCATCCTCATCCACACCGGATATAGATTTACGATTTGTGTCAATCGCATACATCAAATCGCTCTGGCTCTTTGCCAAAGTCACAGCCTTCCTCGTATTAACGCCGAGTGTGGAAGAAAGAGACTGGATAAAGTCATCCGGTGCGCCGTGCACGAACATTGTTGATTTATCTTTCAAATCAAGCAGTCTCTGAAGATTCTCTCCGTTATCGTTACCAATACTCTGTCCGTCTGCCTTTACTTCCTTACATGCCAGCAGTCCGGTATCAGCAACAACCTCCTTTGTCACAGTGAAATTCAACGCTGTTATATAGTAGTAGGAACCGGTATAGGTACCGTCATCATTCTGTTTTGCCAGCGAAGTAAAGGAAGCATCTTTCCCATCCGTTCTCTCTGTGAAAATGAAATCATCCCCGGTTGCCTGTACAGTTGCATTGAAGAAGTCAATTCCCATGTTATCATACAAATCATGTCCCTGATTCTGTACTGTATTAAATTCCTGTGCAAATGTCCTGACAAATTCATTCAGCTGTGACATGTAATACGGAATCCCTTTTACATTTACCGGAGTCCCGACATTTACGGCATATCCTTTATTCATCGCAATGTTCAGTGACTTGGCGTCTGCCACGTCCATAACATCATTTAATACAAACTCGTAAGTAAAGCTGCCATCTTCATCGACTTCAACACTAAATTCCTTATAGGTATATACCCGGTTATTGATTGTGATTTCTCCATCATTCGCCGGGATATTCAGTTTCTGTACATCATTGATACTGCTGTCGGATAGTGTCAGAACAATGTTTCCTTCTTCATTGTTCTTAAGTGCGGATACTTTGCCCTGCAATGTTGTAGCGTTATTCCCATCCCGCATTTCAAACAGGGACTGGAGCTTTCCGCCCAAGGCATTTGTATATGGATTGAATGTATTGCCATTCGCCCATTCAACCTTGTAGCATCCATCTATATCACCAAGATTGCTGTAAGTTTCTTTCTGTGCGATTTCCAGCTTATTTGTATGGTAAGTATCTACCAGTGGCCCGCCGTTAATATATACATAATACTGCGGAATACCGATACCGTCTGCTGCCGGGATTTCCTCTACCTTTACATTGCAGTATTGGGAAAGCTCATCCTCCAGCAGTGACCTCTGGTCCCGCAAATCATTTGCCACAGAGCCGTATGCCTCTACTGTATTGATTTGCTTCGTAATCGACACCAGTTTATCCGCAATGGCATTGATTTGGTCTACACAACCTTTAATTTCGGAATTGATTTTATCCTGCTCCTTCTGAAGATTGGTCGCCATATTTGTCACAAACGAAGTAAACGTCTGTGCTTCTGCCACTACTTTTTTACGGACAGTGTCATTATTTGGTTTCCCCTTCAAGTCGCTCAGCGCTGCGTAGAACTGGTCAAACGCATCGCCAAACAGGGATTTGTCTTCACTGACTACATTTCCGCATACTACATCCTGTATCGCTTTTAAATAGTGAGCTTCTGTATCATATTTATTATAAGCTGAGCGGGTGCTCTGAAATTTTGTGTCATAATATGCGCTGCGCTGTCTGGAGATGCTGGAAACCTCTACACCAAACCCCTGTACACTCAGCGAGCTTTTATTTCCAACCATGGAAACACGGTTTGTCACCTGTCTGGAATATCCTTCCGTCTCAATATTGGCAACATTGTGCGCTGTCGTCTGGATTGCTGCATTATAAGTCATCATACCTGACTTTGCAATCTCAAAACTTCCAAATGTAGATGCCATACTATCAGCCTCCTAATCTTTCTATCAAATACTCTAACATTTCTGCAACCGTTGTAATGTACCGGGAAGAAGCATCGTAACAGCGCTGGAACTTAATCAGCTCGGCTAGCTCCTCCTCCGAAGATACTCCCATTACGTTCTGTCTTTCTGTGTCTGCTGTTGCCACGGTAAGCTCCTGATTTTCTATAATACCATTCCACACATCCCCCTGCGTCGCTAAATCCGTCACCATGTTCGTATAAAAATCAAATGAATTGTAGCTTGACATGGAATCCGGAGTAAGGGAACCGATTTTATTGTGCATACGCTCCGCTATCTCACGCATCTCATCATGTGCATAGCTGTTATGAGCATCGCTCTTGTCGTTAAATTTTACCGGGAGTGTCGAACAATCCTTTAACAGAACCGGATTGATTTCGAGCTGGTTAATCGTATACAGGCTGTATACATCCTCCGGATCTTCTTCATTGTATCGGTATACTTCAATACTGTCCTGCGTACCGTCATCCAGAGTAACGGTAACTGTTTCTTTCGTATATCTCTCACAGTTTCTCCGGGTAAAAAGTTCTGTTCCCATCGTTTTATATTCATCGTCACCGATAAATGCCTTATCCTCATCCAACACGCGGATTGTGGAGCCGTCAGCCAGCGTCAGCTCTTTGTTCGGGCAAAAGCCATCGTTAATCAGTGTGACAATCCCATGAACCAAAGTATCAAGCTGGCTCTGAACCTTCATAACGACAGACGCTCCTACACTGTCATTGTACGCCTCTAAATCTTTTGAGTACTGACTCATTGCATTAACGTAGGCTTTTCTGTCAAGCCCTCCGTCTGCATTTCTGTAATCTTCTTCTTTTGGCTTAACCGGCATATTCGTATAGTTTGCCGCATAGGAACCTCTTGCTACCAATATTCCTCTCAGAGAACCGACGTCTGTGTTGTTACTCGTGGAAAACTTCAGGCTGTCATTTCTAAAATAATCCCCTCCGCTTTCCCAGACCGGTTTCAAAAGCCTTGAAGTCGAGCTTTCATATTCTGTTGTCAAAAAGTACTGTCTTGTCGCATCCAGCAGATAAGCTCCCTCTGTATATATGGCAATCGTACCATCCTTTTCTTCTTTCACTTCAAAATTTATCATTTCACCCAGCTGGTCAAGATATTCATTTCTCTTGTCACGGTAATCATTCGCAGACTCACCGTTTGCCTCATACTTCTGAATCTGTTTGTTCAGCGCCTTGATTTCTGTAACAATGTCGTTAATCTGGTCAACCTGCTTTTTTACTTCCATATTCAGACTTGTCTGGTATGTATTCAGCTGTCCCTGTACTACCTTGGCGCGTTCCACAAACTGAGAGGCTACCGACACAACCTGTTCCTTAATGACAATACTGTCTGCTTTTACATTTCCCAATGAACTCAGAGCGTTGTACAAATCATTTATTCCGGCAGAAAATTCCTGTCCCTGCAGTTCACCAAGCATATCTTCAATTTCCAAGGTCGCTTTCTGATTTGCTTCATAAAAACCCTGACGGCCTACCTGAAGGCGATACTGCTCATCCAGAAAGGTGTTCCGTATCTGTCTTGTCTTTACAATAACGGTTCCTGTACCGACCTGAATCACATTGTTATGTGCCCCCAGTGTATTCTGGTAAAAGGAGTCTGATACAATAACCTGCTGCCTTGTATATCCCTTTGTCTGGGCATTGGCAAGATTATGTGAAGTTGTATTTAAAGAGGCCTGTGCCGATTTCAGTCCCGACACGCCCGCATTAAAACTTGTCAATAGATTTGCCATTTTACAACGTCCTTTCCTAAAAACTTTTCTATAGAAAACAGAAATACACCAATGTCTTGAAAAGTATTTCCGTGTGATTCCAATTAAATATTTGAAATCACACTACTGCTTGGCGTCGAACATACCATGCGGCGGCGCCATTCCAGCAACTTCCGAAGCATTGCTGGAATAATTGCTGCTTCCCGAAGACATCCGTGTACTCCTTATCACATTCATATTAAATTCAACCATTTCCATTGATTCTTTTAATAAATCTTTGTTCTGGTCATTTAACTCCTGCAGACGCATTACTGTTTTCCGTAACCTGTCATGCACTTCCTGCAGCTTCTCCTGATCTTGCGGCTGATTCTTTAAGACTTCTTCAATCTGCTCAAGCGTGATGGTTTTCGGATCCTTCCCGAGAACGGTTGCAATATCATTTGCGACCTGTTCCCGTTTCTGTTCCAAAGCGGCCGTCTTATCCACCAGCTCGTGCTCTCTGACTGTTATGTCCTGTAATGACTTTAAGTCATTCGCTATAATCGCCCTTGTCTTTTCCTCCTGTACAGGAATCAATTCTCTGTACAGACTTTCTTCAGCGTCTAAGGTCTGAATCAACTCCTCCATCAAACTCGCCAAATGAAATTCCTCCTATCGGACTAAGAAAGCAATTTATCTGCCATCTTTTCAGCAACATCTTCCAGAGATACCGAATATGTTCCTGCTGCCATCTGTGCCCGGATTTCTTTAATCTTATCTTCGCGCACATCAGAACTCTGGCTTGCTGCCTGTTTTGCCACCTGATAAGCGCTGCCAAAACTTGAAATCTCTAAAGAATCCTTGCTGCTCGTCTTTCCAGACTTTGCACCATTCTTTGATTTATTGGTATTATAGAGTTGATTTACCTGCATATAAGCATCAATTCTCATGACTCTACCTCCATTCCTACAACTTCGAAACATTGTTCATTTCATGTTCCTTACTATATTTATCGGACATTGTTTCGGATTCCTTAGCCTCTTTTTAAATCTTTTTATATTTCCAGTGACGCTTTCTGTCCCTTCGCCGCCCGTTTCCGGTTGCGGACTCTCCTCGCATTCAGAGTCTTTCCGTTATATTCAAAGGTCTCTGCAGAAGGTGGAACAGCCGTCGCAAATACAAGAAAATCATTTTTATCAAGCGCAATCGCCTTTACTCCCCGGCTCGTTTTCTTAAATTCACTGACTTCATTTACAGCAAATCCGAGAGAGAGTCCCTTATCTGTCAGTAGAATGACCTTCTTTGTCCCTGCCAGCACTTCACCTGCTGTCAGAAGGGAGACATCTACCAGCTCATCCTCTGCATCCAGCTTTGTAGCCGCCACCTGAAGTCTGGCCGTCTCAAACTCAACGCCGGACACCAGCTTGATGTAACCGCTCTTAGTCGTAAACATCAGCATGGATTCAAACAAATCTTCAAAACTTACATATAACAGCCCTTCGTCATTATTATCCATCTTACATAATGAATGAATCAGCGCTCCCTTGTCTTTCATTTTACAACGCGGAATCTTATCTGCCTTTACTTGATGCATGCTTCCCGTGTTTGTAAAAATACAAAGCTTATCGGTATTTTTCATTTTTACAATCGTAGTAAATTCCTTCTTTGTTTCCTCATTTGCCCGTCCGAACGCTGCCGCATCTACCGCCTTCGTATAGCCGAACCGGTCAATGCAGATATACAAATCTTCTATAACAACCTTTTCCACATAAGCATTTGTTACCGCATCGGTCAGCATCGTTTTTCTCGCTGTCGCAAAGGTCTTCTTATACTCACGTAGTCTCCCTTTAATTACCTTATACAGTTCTTTCACATCAGAAAGAACCTTTTCATACTCTGCAATGTCCGCCAGCAGACTGTCATTTTCTTCATGAAGTTTGAGAATCTCAAGTCCGATTAACTTGCTGAGCGGCATGGCAAGAATGGCGTCTGCCTGCACCTCCGTAAACAAAAGTGTTTTCGCCTGTTTTTCAGAATCAGCGCTTTTGAAACGGATATCTGTCGTCACGCCTTCAATCAGACACGCCTTTGCCTGCCTGACAGAGGAAGAACCACGCAGGATTTCAATAATCAAATCAATGACATCCGTCGCCTTCATCAGACCTTCCACAATCTCCAGACGCTTCTTTGCCTTCTCCAACAGGAAGCGGTATTCCTTCGAGTATAAATCTTCCTGAAACAGCACAAATTCCTCAATCATGGATTTGAGACTGAACACCTTCGGCTGTCCGTTTCCCGATTCCGACGGCTTAATCGCTAACAGATTGACGCCATATGTATCTTCCATCTGTGTCTTTTTATACAGACCATTCAGAAGATTTTCAATATTCCTGTCCTTTTTTACCTCTATAACAATCCGGATTCCCTCTTTGGAGGACTCATCCCGGACATCATAGATTTCGTCAAATACTTTTTCCCTGACTAAGGAAGCCAGATTTTCTACTAGTTTTGCCTTATTTCCTGAAATTGTATACGGAATTTCTGTAATAATGATATTTTTTCTGCCATTATCGCCCTTTTCCACTTCTGTCTTTGCACGGAGACGAACTTTCCCCTCGCCCTTCTCATAGATTTCCCTCATTTCGGAAGCATTGACGATAATACCTCCGGTCGGAAAGTCCGGAGCCGGGATGTAATCCATCAGCTTGTCAAGGGAAATTCCCGGTCTGTCCATATAGGCAATGACAGCGTCAATCACCTCTCCTGGATTGTGCGGCGGTATATTGGTCGCCATTCCTACGGCAATACCGGTCGTTCCATTGATTAAAAGGTTCGGAAGCATAGCCGGAAGAACAGTTGGTTCTTTTTCACTGTCGTCAAAGTTTGGCATAAACTCTACCAGCCCTTTTTCCAGATTGGCAAGCATCGTCATAGCCGCCGGCGAAAGGCGTGCCTCGGTATAACGCATAGCCGCCGCCCCGTCACCGTCAATAGAGCCAAAGTTTCCATGTCCATCTACAAGCGGCGTATTCAATGAATAATTTTCTGTCATGTGTACAAGCGCATCATAAATAGAAGAATCACCGTGCGGGTGGTACTTACCCATCGTATCACCGACAATACGGGCACTCTTTCTGTGCGGCTTATCCGGCGACAATCCCAGCTCCTTCATCGCATACAGGATTCTCCTCTGCACCGGCTTTAAACCGTCCCTCACATCCGGAAGCGCACGCTCCACAATAACGCTAATCGCATAATCACGAAACGACGTTTTCATTTCTTCTGAAAAATCCAGTTGAATTACATTTTCCATACTCTGACTCATTTTTTACTCCATTCCGAGAACATATCTCTTATATATCCAGATTCGCATATTTTGCTTCTTCCATAATAAATTGGCGGCGCGGCGGCACATTGCTTCCCATCAGTAAATCGGTCACTTCGTCTGCCTCCACCGTATCGCTGATAGAAACCTGTGCAAGGATTCTGCTGTCCGGATCGAGCGTTGTCTCCCAAAGCTGGGTGTCATCCATCTCCCCCAGACCTTTATATCTCTGTAAATCCAATATCTTTTTCCCTGTCTTTCGGAACTTTTCCAATTCAAAGTCGTTAAACAGATATTCCGACACCTTTTGTTTCTTCTTTTTCGAAGTATCTTCATAGGAAACCCGGTACAGCGGCGGAAGCCCTCTGTATATTTTCCCCTGATAAATCAACTCTGGCATAAAACGGTAAAAGAATGTCAGAAGAAGGGTACTGATATGGGCGCCGTCCACATCGGCATCAGTCAGAATAATAATTTTGTCATATCTCAACTTGCTGATATCAAAATTCTCTCCAATTCCACAGCCAAAAGCGGCAATCATTGTTTTTATTTCATTGTTCACAAGAATTTTCTCAAGCGGCGCTTTCTCTACATTTAAAATTTTTCCCCGCAGCGGAAGCACTGCCTGTGTCCTGCGGTTTCTCGCTGTCTTTACTGTGCCGCCCGCCGAATCACCCTCGACAATGTAAATCTCGCACTCCTCCGCTTTTTTGGATGAGCATGCCGCAAGCTTGCTCTTTGTGTCCACATCCAATAACTGCTTCATCACCGTCTTTCTCGCCTTGTCGCTCGCAGTACGCGCTTTATATGATTTATGTACATTCTCTAAAATCCGTTTCAGCACTTCTACATTTTTATCAAAATAGCGCTGTGCTTCCAGATTAAACACCTCATCTACCGCTGTTTTGGCATCCGTGTTCCCAAGCTTATTTTTTGTCTGACTCTCAAACTGCGGATCCGGATGCTTGATGGATACGATGGCAACAATACCATTTCGTATATCTTTTCCGTCAAAATTATCCTCGTTATTTTTCAAAAAATTCAGTTCCCTTGCATACTGATTCATAATACGCGTCAGGGCAATTTTAAACCCGGTTACAAGCGTTCCGCCGTCTGCTACATTGATTCGGTTACAGTACGAGTTTATTTGCTCTCCGTAGCTCTGTGTGTACTGAAAAGCGACTTCAACTTCAATGTCCCCGCTTTTTCCTTCTATATAAATAACATCTTTGTGAAGTACCGCCGCTTCGCGGTTTATATATTGTATATAGCTCTGGATACCAAATTCCTCCAGATATACCTTTTCCTCTCCTGTATGTTCATCTTTAAATACAATTTTCAGATTCTTATTCAGATAAGCAATCTCTTTCAATTTTTTCCGGATTGTTTCCGGTTTAAACTCTACTGTCTCAAAAATCGAATCATCCGGATAAAAGGTAACCGTCGTTCCAGTGTTGTTTTTGGCGCATTTCCCGACAACCGGCAGGAGTCCTTTTTCCAGCTTAGTTACCGGCTTTCCTCCATCCCTGTACTCGTCTCTGTATATTTTTCCATCCTTACGCACTTCAACGGTCATTTTACTTGAGAGTGCATTGACAACCGATGCACCTACACCATGCAGACCACCGGAAACCTTATACACATCGCTGTTAAATTTCCCGCCTGCATGGAGAATCGTATAGACGACACGGACCGTCGGTATCTTTTTCACCGGATGTAAATCAACCGGGACGCCGCGACCGTTATCCTCTATGACAACGCCGCCGTCTTTTAACAGCGTCAGGTGAAGTTCATCGCAGACGCCTGCCAGATGCTCGTCAATACCGTTATCAAGAATCTCCCAAATCATATGATGAAGCCCTCTTGTTCCGGTACTTCCGATATACATGCCGGGACGCTTGCGGACGGCCTCTAACCCCTCTAAGATTACAATATCACTTCCACTATAATTACTCATTTGCCAAAAACCCTCACATTCTTCTTTACAGCCACTACAACAGCTTGTGCCTGTCCGGCTGATTTTTACCACATTTATTATAAAGCAAACAAATGTTTTTTTCAACTTTTTATTTTTTGCTGCGTAGGGCAATTGCTGAATCCCTT
Organism: Lachnoclostridium sp. UBA3262; assembly: GCA_002362575.1. GTDB lineage: Bacteria > Bacillota > Clostridia > Lachnospirales > Lachnospiraceae > Eubacterium_F. The sequence goes on from DEUM01000018.1 coordinate 32,429, forward strand.
GCAGTTATGCGGCGGATATCCTACCGTTTCCCGCACGAGATATCACTCCCGACGAAAAATACATTGTTTCCTCTGTTTACTAAGGGCTCCCGCCGCCCTTCGCTAAACTCGTTGTCTGCTGTCATTTTCTCCTGCCTTTTGGCAGTGTTGCCGCCCGTCGGTCCTTATGCACCACTACGTGGCGGCCCCTAGTGAAAACGGCTGCCAAAAGGCAGAAAAATGACAACAGACACCTCAGGCAGTGCTTGGGCGGCATATTTGTAAACAGAAGAAACAATATTTTTCGGGAAGTGATATAACGACAGGAAACGGTAGGATATCCGCCATGCCAACACAAATGATTCAGCAATTGCCTTACGCTTTCTTATTTTATTTGACAGTACAAAGAAAACGCTCTATACTAAGAAAAGCAAAAGAGAATTTTCATAAATTCCGCAATGGTATAGCGGAAAAGTTTCAAAACGGAGGTAAAAATGAAGAAAAATACGATTCTGAATCTTGCACAGGTGAAGGAAATTGAGAAAACCTATCCAACGCCTTTTCATATTTATGATGAGAAAGCAATTCGCGAAAATGCCCGCGCATTAAAAGACGCATTTTCTTGGAATTCTGGTTACCGTGAATATTTTGCTGTAAAGGCAACACCAAATCCTTTTATATTAAAAATCCTACAGGAGGAGGGCTGCGGCGTCGACTGTTCCTCTCTGACTGAGCTTATGCTCTCTGAGGCGGTTGGTTTCCGGGGTGAGGATATTATGTTTTCCTCCAATGTCACTCCCCTCAAAGAGTATCAAAAAGCAGACGAGCTGGGCGCTTATATCAATTTAGATGATTTTACCCATATTGATTTTATAAAAGACACTATCGGTATTCCGGAAACCATCTGCTGCCGCTACAATCCGGGCGGCGTATTTGAACTCGGCACTGACATCATGGATAATCCGGGAGACGCAAAGTACGGTTTTACGAAAGAACAGATAATAGAGGGCTACAAAAAACTGATGGGACTCGGCGCTAAAAACTTTGGCCTTCATGCTTTCATTGCCAGCAATACGGTCAGCAATGAATATTATCCTGCACTTGCTGGTATCCTTTTTGAACTCGCTGTGGAGTTAAAGGAAAAGACTGGCGCCAATATCCGGTTTATCAATCTTTCCGGCGGAATCGGAATCCCATATACCCCGGACAAGGAGCCAAATGATATTAAAGTAATCGGAGAGGGTGTACGGGAACAGTTCGAAAAAATCCTTGTTCCTGCCGGTCTTGGCGACGTCGCCATTTTTACAGAGCTTGGGCGTTTCATGCTGGGGCCTTACGGTCAGCTTGTGACTAAGTGTATCCACCAGAAGCACATTTACAAAGAATATATCGGTTTGAATACGTGCGCCTGCGACCTGATGCGTCCTGCCATGTATAATGCATATCATCATATCACAGTACTCGGCAAGGAAAATGAACCATGTAATTATAAATATGATGTAACAGGTTCTCTCTGCGAGAATAATGACAAATTTGCTATTGACCGTATGCTTCCTAAAATTGATGTTGGCGACTATCTCGTTCTGCACGATACCGGAGCACACGGATATGCCATGGGATATAATTACAACGGCAAACTGAAATCACCGGAGCTTCTTTTAAAGGAGGATGGCAGTGTTCAGATGATACGCCGCGGAGAAACACCGCAGGATTATTTTGCTACATTTGATTTTTGTGATATTTTGAAGGATATGAAGTATTAAGAATATTTACTGTTCTATGTATATAGGAAGGAAAAGGCAGCTTTACCAGTCTGCCTTTTCCTTTTACTATTCTTATATAGTATCTTCACTCTTGCTCCTCTGTTATATTAAATTCCGATACTCCCGCCTGCTGTCTACAACGGCATAGACAGTAACCGTTTTATCCAGTTCATCCACTTTATAAAATACCAGATGATTTTCTACTATCAAAACCCGATAGCCCTGCTTCCTCAAAATCGAATAGCGCGGAATATTCCCCGATTGTGGAAAATCCCGAAGCTGACTAATTGCTTTCTCAATCTTATCTAAATAGTGTAAAGCAACTTCTACACTCCCCGAATCATCTGCTATATAAAACAGAATCTCACGTAATTGATCTTCTACCCTGTCTGTTCGTAAGATTTCGTAACTCATTCATCCTTCCTTTCCAGCAAAGATGTACGAATATTATCAAAGGTATCTTGTATTGGTGCAACCCTGCCCTGTTTCATATCCTCCTCTGACTCTGCCAATGTACGCAAAAGTTCCAATTCCGCAGTCATCTGCTTATAAGCCTGAAAACCCATTACTGCTGTATCACCTTTACCGTTTACGGTAATAATAACAGCCTCTTTGCTTTCCCGGCATTGTTTTGAAATCTCGGAATAATGGTTTCTCAAATCAGAAGATGGTCGAATTGCAACTTCCATCTCATCACCTTCTCTCTATCAGATATAGTCATATCATATCATAATATGACTATTGATTCAATAAAATATTTAATACTTTTCGCACATTGAACTTTTTTACTTCATATTCCTCACTTGCGCTTGACGCCTGACCATTTACCATATATCTTTTTCTTTCCTGATTTTTTCCACACTCGTACACGAAAATAATATTTCTTCTTAGATTTCAATTTCCGGATTGTTATTACCGAATTGGTAAAAGATTTTTTCTTTGCTGATTTCCACTTTTTCCCGACATTATACTGTACTTCGTAGTTCACCTTTGATATCTTTTTGCAGATTACCTTTGCCCTGTTCCCCGATCGCTTTATTTTCTTTATCTTAGCTTTTGCAGAAAGCATTTTTTTCTTAGTAAAGCGAATGGTGGAACGTCTTGACACCATGCGTGTAATAATGATTGGCGGTTTCTCCTCACTGACCTGCTTTTTGCCGACAGCAGGTTTCGGGGTTAAACTTTCCTTTGACATCGGCGTTGTTGTCGGAGGTACTGTCGATAGCCCTGTCGGATGTGCTGTCTGTAATACAGTTGTTGGCGACGTCGGGGCTGGTTTTTCTGTAGGGACTGGTTTTGCCGTCGGCGGTACTGCCTTTGGCTGTGCGTTTAGCATAAGACTTCCCTCTCGTTTTTTATACCCTTTCTCCTCTGGTACAAATAGAACGGAACAGAGATTCTCTCCCGGCTGCAGTTTCTGCAACGGCTCTTTCCACTCCCAACTACCTTTGATGTCCTCGCCAGTGTAAGGATTCCTGCATTTTCCCGGAAGCAGGCGGATATCCTGTAATATCTGCCCTTCCTTTCCTTGAACACATGACTGAGGGTAACTTACTACATCTGGTGTAACCGACAGAACCGTTACCTTTATTTTCTGGCATGATGACTCATAATTCTCAGCATTATCCGGTTTAAATATTGTTACAACCTGCTGTTCTCCGGCACGCCCCAGTATCTCCTTCTCATCCCTGAAAGTCAGCGTCCCCTCCACAGACTCTCCCGAATATGGATTTACAAAGGTGTATTTTGGTTTGACACCAGAAAGCGTCTCCCCATAATGGATTTCCGGCACACTGCACTCCAGCAGTTTAGGGATAGCCTTTTTTATTTGTATTACAGTGCACCTAGCATGGTAGGTTTCCTCATATGTAAGTGGCCGTTCTGGTTTAAAAAGAGCATCCCATTTCCATGTTCCTACTTCATGAACCAGATATGGCGAGACCAGTGACCACTGTCCCGGGATGGAACTTTTCCAACGTACGCTTTCTTCCCGGATTGCCGCCTCTGACAACGGCTGCCCATAAAATATAGCGTCAGTAATAAAGGCAATATCACCGCTGCGCTTGACTTCATAAGGACGTTTGATGAGTCGTCCCCCCGTTCTCACAGAAACCTGTTCTGCCCCCCACAAATCGCCCTGCGATTTTTCTAAGTCTACAGTTCCCCATATCTGGAGCTGACCATCCATTTTCAGACCACCCTTTCCCAGCGTAAGGGTTACTCCCGGTCTTACTACTACTAATGTACGTGCATTGCACACTAGATCATTTGTCCACTCTTTTATGTCAAGATGATAATTGGCATTAAAGTAAATCTCTCCACCATACCGGCAGGCACGAAATGCCTCCTCCGCAGAATTTGTAAAACCTTTTTTATTATCCAATGAACAATACTCAATCGCGTACTTTTCTGATGATTCAGCAGCATGACTTACCCACGCAGACTCTGGCGGTGTACATCCTGCCATCAGTCCCAGAATTAACAAAACTGCTACTATTTTTTTCACTTTTCCCATACGTTTTCCTCCCTGATTTACACTTTTTCTTTTTTCTGGATGATTTTATAGAAACTTCTCTTGATTATAGAGAACTGACACAATATATTGCACTTTGTTCTGTTTCTGGCACAGTATATTGTGATTCCTTTCGAAAGGAATTTTAGTGTATCACAGGAGGAATTTGTTTGTCAATACTTTTTTACTTTTATTTTATAAATATTTAAATTCTCATAATATCCGCTTTGTTATGGACGCGCGACAACCGGTACATCGCTCTTTTTAAAAATATCTCTGTCACGTATTACTACATTGTTGTAGGTAGAACTGCTCTCCATCGTTTTGCCATTTCCAATGTACATAGCAATGTGATAGATACGCTTATAACGCCCGTTTCTCCGCGCTTTTTTCCCACCAAAGCAGATTAAATCCCCAGGGCGCAGCTTATCCGGATTATATTTCCCGGAAGCCTTTACATACTTTCCCTTCCCCACATAATATTTCGCAATCTCCGCCGCTACCGGTGCCCATGAAGTCTTTCGGACTAAATATTTTCCCGCTGCACGGTAACAACGATACACAAAGGAAGAGCAATCAAAAAGTTTTTTACTCATCCGTCTTGCCTGACTATAATGCGCCTTTCCGATGCGCTTGTAGCCATACCGCATCGCTTTTACTGCTTTTTTTGTGCTTACCGCCAAATAGTATTTGAGAACCTTTCCGTCCACATTGCAAAAAATAACGGTGCTTCCTTTTTTCTTCGTCCGGACATTGCCCTTCTGGCTCACTGTGGCGATTTTAGAATTTCCACTGCTCCATCTTTTCACACTGTGGCTATTCGTTCCCGTTACTTTTACCTGTAATCCTTTCTTGGTCTGGTAAAATCCGTACTTTACTTTTAATTTTGGATTTGTGACAGTAACCGTGCAGGTTGTCGTCATACCGTCTACCATGGCGGTTACAACAGCAGTTCCTTCCTTGTGTGCTTTCAGTGTTACTCCATAAGCATTGTAAGTCTGTATTGATACAATACTTGCGTTGGATGAGGAATATCCTGCCTGACCTCCCGTAGTATCCAGCAGGAGCAGTGTCGTCTGGCATCCCTTCGCAAGATTCATTTTCTTTTCTTCAAAGTGTGGATTTATAATTTGCACCGGAATACGGTAACGATATGTACCGCCGTAGGAATCTGTAACTGCAACTAAAATATACGTTTTTCCTGCTCCAACTGGCGTTATCATTCCGTTTTTTCCGACCTTTGCCACCTTTGTATTTTCCGAAGACCACTGGCATTGTAATCCTTCAAAGGCTGCTACCTTAATTTGGAATGTACCCGCGCCTATTGCATGCGGAGGATAGGATTTGTCGTTAAACGACAGTGCTGACAAAATCTCATTCGCCCTTACCTCTATCTTACAGTATACAGATGTTTCTTTCTCAGTCCGTATCGAAACGGTCGCCTTCCCTGCCTGAAGTGCAGAAACCACACCTTTTTCCGATATTCTTACAACCTTTTCGTTATCCGCTACCCATTTTCCCTCCGGAATCTCCGGCAACTGCACTGTCTGTCCCAGATAGAGACAATATTTTATAATTTCATCTTGGTCAGACGCCGCCTGCGCCTGTACTCCACTTGCCATACAAAGTATAAAAATAATTCCAAACCATGCTATAAACCAATGTTTTCTTCTCGTCTTTATCATACGCCTTACCCTTCCCTCTTTTTCTATTCTGTGTTTTCATTCCTTATTGAGCGACTTCACCAGTAACATCAATAGGGACTACCTAAGCAGTCCCCATTGTATTATTTTTCTATGTCAATCATTTGTTTTTGACTTCTATTTTCTCCTTGCCCCCCATATATGGACGGAGTGCTTTTGGAATATTAACAGTGCCATCTTCATTCAGATTATTTTCTAAAAAGGCAATTAACATTCGTGGCGGCGCCACAACGGTATTGTTCAACGTATGGGCAAAATACTTTCCTCCCTTACCCACAACGCGGATTTTGAGCCGTCTTGCCTGTGCGTCTCCCAGATTAGAGCAGCTCCCTACCTCAAAATATTTTTTCTGACGTGGAGACCACGCCTCCACATCAATGGATTTTACCTTTAAATCTGCCAAGTCGCCGGAGCAGCACTCTAATGTCCGTACTGGAATATCCAATGAACGGAATAAGTCTACGGTGTTCTGCCACAATTTTTCGAACCATGTCATACTATCTTCCGGCTTGCAGACTACTATCATCTCCTGCTTTTCAAACTGATGAATCCGGTAAACGCCGCGCTCCTCAATCCCATGTGCTCCTTTTTCTTTCCGGAAACACGGGGAATAACTGGTAAGCGTCTTTGGCAGTTCTTCCTCTGGAATAATTTTATCAATAAATTTACCAATCATGGAGTGTTCACTTGTCCCAATCAGATAGAGGTCTTCCCCTTCAATTTTGTACATCATGGCGTCCATCTCGTCGAAGGACATGACACCTGTGACAACATTTGAACGAATCATGAATGGCGGTACACAGTAGGTAAATCCTCTGTCTATCATAAAATCCCTTGCATACGAAATCACTGCCGAGTGCAGTCTGGCAATATCCCCCATCAGATAATAAAATCCGTTGCCTGCTACGTCCCGCGCTGCATCCAGATCAATGCCGTCAAATTTTTCCATAATCTCTGTATGATATGGAATTTCATAATCTGGCACAACCGGCTCTCCGTATTTCTCTATTTCCACGTTCTCACTGTCATCTTTTCCGATTGGCACGCTCTCATCAATAATATTAGGAATAACGAGCATACGCTCCTGAATCTGCTCTGCAATCTCTGCCTCTCTTGCCTCAAGAGCAGAAAGCTCGTCCGCACTTTTCGCAACTTCTGCCTTCATCGCCTCGGCTTCTTCTTTTTTCCCCTGCCCCATCAGTGCGCCTATCATCTTGGAGTTCTTTTTGCGGCTCGCACGCAAATCATCTGCCTTCTGCTGGGTTTCCCTTCTCTCTTTATCCAGCTCGATAACCTCATCCACCATAGGAAGCTTCCGTTCCTGAAATTTGTTTTTAATATTCTGTTTTACGATATCCGGATTTTCCCTTAAAAATTTAATATCTAACATATCTTCCTCCATCTGTTTTTGTTCACACATATAAACAGAATTATACAACACTTTATAAGTCCTTGCAAGGGGCGGTTTGCATCGCTAAAGGCAATCGCTTTATAGCCGCCAGCTTCCATCTTTTTTCTGTGAGACAGCGCTCTCATAAAATGCTTTCGCGGCTCTCTCCATATAGGAAATATCCATGCACCCTGCTGTTTCCACGGCACTGTGCATGGCAAGCTGTGGCAGTCCGATATCTAACATCGGTATACTGAGCTGCTGGCTTAACAGGTTGCCAAGTGTACTTCCGCCGGGAACATCGGCCCGGTTTGCAAACTTCTGAACCGGAATCTCATGTTTTTCACACAGCTCAGAAAAAACTGCCGCTGTGATTCCAGTCGTCGTATATTTCTGGCTGGCATTATATTTTACAACAATTCCTTTATTTAATATAACAGGAAATTCTGAGTCGCTTTTTGCCGGAAGGTTCGGGTGCGTCGCATGGGCATTGTCTGCACTGATTAAAAAGCTCCCACTTCTCGCCCGCTCTGCATCCTCCAAGGTCATATTCACCGCATTTTCAAGCCTTCCTAATACAATAGGCAGAAAATCACTTTTCGCCCCCTGTCTTGTCCCACTCCCCACTTCTTCGTTATCAAACATACACCAGATATTTGCCGTGTCTTCTGCTTTTCCTTCTGCTTCCAGAAAACCATGCAGCGTCGTATACGCACATGCCAAATCATCAATCCGGGGCGCCATGAAAAATTCATCGCAAGCTCCTATTTTTCCTGCCTTCTGCCTCACGGCAAGTACAAGGTCGGTATCAATGATATTTTCCTCACTTACCCCCGACACGGACGCTATCAATTTTTGCAAATCACCATCCCCGCCTCCGTATATAGGCTGCAAATCAATTTGCGGATTGTATGAATATCCCTTGTTTATGTCGCGGTTAAAATGAATCGCAAGATTTGGGATGACAAAAACATCTTTATCTGCCGCAACACACTTTGTTTCAATCCCATCAGAAGTCCGCATGGCAATTCGCCCAGCAAAGGTCAGCGGACGGTCAAACCAGCTTGACATAATCATACCGCCATAACCTTCTACCTCCGCTTTGGCATAATATTTATCTTCGCTCCTGCTTTTCTTGATTCGAAAGGTCGGGGAATCACTGTGGCTTGCCGTCATATGATATTGGCAAATCTTCTTTTCTGGAACAGTAAATGCAACGATACTCGACTGGTTTCTCGTCACATAATATCTGCCGCCAGCACTAATTTTCCATTTTTCTGTCTCCTGTAACTGACGAAAACCGCCTTGCTCAAGCAGTTTTGACGCCTCACTTACCGCATGATACGGGCTTACGCTTTTGTCTAGAAAATCAAATAAAGACTTCATCTTTTTCTCCATTCTACTACTTTTTATTTATATTATTCCTTATTTATAGCCCACGCCCTGCCCCAGCCGGGCTCTGGGCTCTCACGCCCTGCCAAAGCCAAAGCTCGCGCCCTGCCCCAGCCTCCAATTTCTCTTGCACATCGTGCAAGAGAAATTGGAGGCTGGACGGCTCACGCCGTATACCAGAAGAGTCAAGGAGCTGGGACGAAGGTCGCAAGCGTCTTTCGTCCCAGCTCCTTGTCCCTTCTGGTGCATGGCTTTGTGCTAATCCATAATGTCAACATTCTCCCCGCGGAGAATTTTATTGATATTGCGCACTGCGCACATTTTTCCGCACATTGTACACGTGTCTTCTCTTTCCGGTGTACTTTCGGCACGGTAACGACGGGCCTTTTCCGGATCTATAGCGAGTTCAAATTGTTTTTCCCAGTCAAGGTTTCTCCTCGCTTCACTCATCTCAAAATCCCAGTCTTTTGCGCCGGGAATCCCTTTTGCCACGTCTGCTGCGTGAGCGGCAATTTTAGAGGCAATAATACCCTCTTTTACATCCTCCAGTGTTGGAAGCCGGAGATGCTCTGCCGGTGTTACATAGCAGAGGAAGGAAGCCCCATAAGTAGCGGCAATCGCACCGCCAATGGCGCTTGTAATATGGTCGTAGCCCGGCGCTACATCCGTCACTAACGGCCCAAGTACATAAAACGGCGCTCCCTTACATACGGTCTGCTCAATTTCCATATTCGCACGAATCTGATTCAGCGGCATATGCCCCGGCCCCTCAATCATGACCTGTACATTGTGACGCCATGCGCGCTGTGTCAATTCCCCTAGCGCTACCAGCTCGGATATCTGGGAAATATCTCCCGCATCCTCAATGCTTCCCGGTCGGCAGGCATCACCAAGGCTGATTGTTACATCATACTGTTCACAAATATCTAACAGTTCATCGTATCTTTCGTAGAATGGATTTTCGTTTCCTGTCAGCTCCATCCATGCAAAAATAATGGAACCGCCACGTGACACAATATTTGTATGACGGAGATTTTCCTTAAAACGGTCTGCCGTAGCGCGGTTAATGCCACAGTGAATCGTCATAAAATCTACGCCGTCCTCCGCATGCATACGGACAATTTCCATCCATTCATCCGATGTAATATCTTTTAATGCCTTATTATAATATACTACGGCGTCGTAAATCGGCACAGTTCCGATAACGGCACTGCACTCGCCGGTCAGCTTACGACGAAACTTCCGGGTGTCTCCAAACGAGCTTAAATCCATAATTGCCTCCGCTCCCATATCCACGGCGGCCTGCACCTTTTTCATCTCTACATCCAAATCCAGACAATCCCTGCTGGTTCCTAAATTGACATTGATTTTTGTCTTTAACGCATTGCCAATTCCAAACGGTTTTAAGCATTTGTGATTTTTGTTAGCAGGAATTGCCACCTGTCCTTTGGCAACAAGTTCACGCAGTTTCTGAGTATCCATATTTTCATATGTACTGACGGCTTCCATTTCCGGTGTTACGATACCTTTTCTCGCCGCATCCATCTGTGTTGTGTATTCCATAATATAAATTCCTCTCTTTCTTTCCTCGCTCAATGACGCATTGGGCAAAATATAATAAGGACCACATACCTAATGTGGCCCCGTATTTTTTCAATTTTAACGACTTCATTATACCTCACTGCTTTCATTTTGTAAACAGGTTTCTTCCAAAAGATGAAAAAGCGCAATTTTGTATATCAGCACAATCCGTACATCCCGGTCACAATACCGGTTTTTTATAAATTCGACAAATTTATAAGCGTAACAGATACTTGCCAGTGCAACTGCCGGATATACAATCAGCAGCGACATATTCAAAAGCAGTAATGCCAGCATAGTTACAATATATCCAAGTGATATATATACAAAATTTTTGCTTATACGGACAGATATTTGCACGGAGTCCAGCAGCTGTTTTAACGCCTGATTCAGATTGTCCGGCGACTTATCCTTCAGTTTTTCATAAATATCACAAAAAATATCCATGCTCTCTCTCGTATCAAGTTTTTGCGTATATATTGTATAACGATCGCGCCCAAATTCCTGTTGAATCAATTTTCCTAATACACTTTTCACTTCGTTTCTCCTTTTTGGGAGTTTATCAAAACTCTTATTATCCTATAGTATTCATCCATATCTTGTTTCGTTATTCTCCGATTTCTAAAAAAGAAAAATCATTCATAATTTGTTTACATTTTTGCAAAACTATACTCATATATGAACATTATACTCAAATTATAGAAAGCTTACAAGATTCTTTTTTTCATAAATGTTTTGGTAGATTACCAAACTTTCTCCTCTTTTTAATAACGTAAAGGAAGATGGTTCCCCGCCATCTTCCTTTGCTTTTTACATATTTTACTCCATTCCGAAGCGCTTTGCGCTGAGGATGCGAGCAGAATTTCAAAATATCATTCATGACGCGGATTTTCCCCAATAATCTTAGCATAGTGGGTAATATCCGCTAAGAGATGAATCCGGTCCTCCATCGATGCGAGTGTACCTGCCTTAATGATAGCATTTCCTTTCTCAGTATTGACATATTTCGGCTTTACGTGATTTAGCGTTAACGTCAATAAATCATTACGGCAGTTTATGCACGGACAAATCCCCAGACTGTCTATATTTTCATCAATCTGAGTTCGAATCAAATCTTCCATTACATTATGTATTCTTTTTTTTCTGCCAAAATCTATCATTGTCTGGATTCTTTTCCTTGCAACATCATGATTAATCGGCCTTATAAGCAAATCATCTGCCCCCATATCCAGTATCGATCCGATTTTCTCTGTCTGCCCGGCAGATACACCGACTAATAAAGGAATATTTTCATATAAATAATGCCCCCGGATTTTTTTCAGCATTTCATAATTATTCTCAGTGATTTCCTCTCCGCCCACGATAATTAAATCAAGCGGCTCCGAATTATTCTCCAGATAAACAAGCCCCTCTGCCGCCTCTTGAAAAGTAACATACTCATAATCTGCTATGGGAAGCTCCCGTAGCACTTCCAAAATCTGTTCATCTGTACCTATAAAAACTACTGTATCCTTCATTGTTCCCCATTTCCTCCGTGTCTTTTTACCTTCTTTTTCTTTTTTCGCCCCCACCTTTGCATATTTTTTTAATTATATCACATTTTTGTGAGATTCGACAGTCTTTTTTCTGACTTTTACATTCCCACTATTTACATTCGCCTTTTCTCGGATATGGTTTGAGCCATACGCCATCCCTTGAAAAATATTTACCGTTCCGATAGTAAATCTGTTCTGGCAACTGCTCCATAAGTACTTTTGCATCCACCTCCAAATCATATAAGAGAGCTGCCAGTGACCTGCCATCCAGCTGTTTTGTAAGAATAGTAAGCTTCTTTATATTTGGCACAACCCCGGAACTTCTAGTCTTTTGAAGATACTTTTTGGATTCAATTGTCTTAACAGAAGCCGGTATCTCGATCTCCGATACATTACATGTTGTTTCTAGTGCTCCATCTCCATACACTCCATGAAAGACCGACTGAAGACAGAATTCCGTACAACTCTCAGCAATCTTCAGCTTTTTCATCCTCATCGGTACTCTCACAAGCGTCTTTTTGTCTTTCGTATAAATGCTGCCATCTATGCTACAGTACCTCGAATCCTTTTTCGATACTACATACCCTTTAGCAACAAAAAGTGACGTGTTCTCAATCTTCAATTTTGTATTAAAAGTAACAACCAAATTATTATTTCCAGATATGTTGCCAGCCACCTGATACGCCCAGTCATAATCCTCTGGATTATATTTAAAATCTCCCGGCAGAGTAAGATTTTTTAGCTTTGAACTGTAAAAAGCATCCCGACCTATCTTTCGAACCGATGGCGGTATCGTTAATTTTTTAATTGCGGTCTTTGCAAAACATTCATCCCCAATTTTTTTGACAGTAGAAGCTATCTTAACTGTCTTCAGATTTCTCATTCCCTTAAAAGCATAATTTGATATCGTTGTTACTCCCCTTTTTATCACTACCTTTTTTACCTTTTTCATCTGCTTTTTTTTCAATCCAATCGCATACTTCATTGAACCCTTACCATAAACTGTCAATGTCCCCTTTTTTAATTTCCATGATACCTTATTTTTGTTTTTCTTCTTAGCCGCCTGAGATTCTACAGAACAAGCTGTACAAAACACAAGAAACAAAAGCATAAACACTGCTAATTTTATTTTCCACTTTTTACTCATAAAAACCACCATTCCTGTTCTTTACTAAAATTTATTGATATATTGAATTGACTGTTCGCTGCCATTTTTGATGGCAAAATACATTTTCGTATCGCGGCAGCACAGTCCCTCGATTTCTTTTCCTTTTAAACCAAAGCCGTTTTTATTTGGCAGTTCTCCCATCTGTATATTGACACCATTTACAAACATCCCATCCACGCATCTGATTTTAGCTATTTTCGGACATCCTTCATTTGCTCTACCTCCTGAAACATAGATATAAGCACCCGATATTTCCGTCCGAATTGCTAACTGGGTATCATCTCCAGACGTAGCCGCCGCTACACGAATAGCCTCCACGTCCACAATTCTCTGTGTCGCATATACATAATTTGCCGCCCTGCTTCGAACTGGTACAAAATTGGCACACAAGCCGATACTAAACAGCAAACACAAAACCACTATCGCCGAATAAACCCGAACAAAATCCGGGGGTATTCTCTTTCCGATAGTGGTTTCTCTTTTGTAGTAAATATAAAATATTTATTAGCGTCAGTACACTAAATAAATTTATAAATCGTCGTTGAAGTGAAGGTTTCCCCTGCCTTCAGCACACAGGATTGAAAACTCGGCACATTAACCGAGTTCGGGAAGAACTGTGTCTCAAAACACACACCGGTGCGCTTTGTATAAACCGTACCATTCTTTCCGTCTTCCTTTACAATAAAGTTCCCGGAGTAGAGCTGCATACCCGGCAAATCCGTATAGATCTCCATTGTCCGTCCACTTGTGTCCTCGGAAACCTCCGCAACCTTTTCCAGCACCCCGTCTGCCTTATCCAGCACATAATTGTGATCATATCCTCCTGCAATAACAAGCGGACGGTAATCTGCCTCTATATCCTTGCTAAGCGCCTTCTTCGTGCGAAAATCCATCGGAGTTCCGGTTACATCCGTAATCTCACCATTTGGAATCAAATCATCCGACGTTGCCGTAAACCCATTTGCCTTTATCCACACCTTGTGGCCGGTAATCGTACCGCCGTCGTGCCCTTTCAGATTAAAGTAGCTGTGATTTGTCAGATTGCACAAAGTATCCTTGTCTGACTTAGTCTTATAATCAATCTTTAATTCATTGTCATCTGTCAGCGTATAAGTAAGCTGAATATCCAGATTTCCCGGATAGCCCTGTTCCATATCCGGGCTTACACGGGAAAATGTCACGCTGTTCTCCGTCGTGGACGCCTTGTACATGACCTGATGATATCCCGGCGTACCGCCGTGAAGATTATTCTCACCATCATTTTTCTCAAGTTCATATGTCGTGCCGTTCAGTTCAAATTTTGCCTGTCCGATACGGTTACCATGCCGTCCAATAAACGCTCCGAAAAAGCAGCCGTTTACCTCATAACCTGCTACATCGTCAAATCCAAGGACAATGTCATCTTCTTTGCCGTTCTTGTCCGGGACAATCAAATTCACAATGACAGCGCCGTAATCCAGCGCCCCAACACGAAAACCGTTCTTGTTTGTAATCGTGTAAAGCGTCACCTCTGTGCCTTCCTTCGTCTTCCCAAAGCTCTTTGTAGAAATACTCATACTGAATTACCTCCAATTCGCATAATTATAAATCACATATATTGCCAACGCAATATGAACAATCAATATTACCGGCATCCCAATGACAAACTTTGTGTGTTTTGTCTTATGCCGGAACGTATACATACCTGCCAGCGAGCCGACACTTCCACCGACTGCTGCCAAAAGAAAAAGTGTCTTTTCCGAAATCCGCCATTTCCCATGCTTTGCCTTACTCTTATCGACAGCCATCGTGATAAAAGAGACTATATTGACTAACAGCAGATATCCTATTGTTATCCAGATTATCACGCCTATCCTTCCTCTTGTCCGTTTTCTTCCTGTTCCGTAACCTCGATGCCCAACTCAGCAAGCTGACCGGCATCCACTGCACTCGGCGCTTCTGTCATAAGACAGGAGGCATCCTTTACTTTCGGGAACGCAATGACCTCCCGGATGCTGTCTGCTTTCGCCATCAGCATAATCACACGGTCGAGCCCGTATGCCAGCCCCGCATGAGGGGGAACACCGTATTGGAATGCATTCAGCAAAAATCCGAACTGCTCCTTCGCATCCTCCTCGGCAAATCCAAGCGCCTTGAAAATTCTCTCCTGTACATCGTTCTGATGGATACGGATAGAACCACCGCCAAGCTCCGTACCATTTAACACAATATCATATGCCTGTGAGCGTACACGCCCCGGCTCGGATTCCAGATATGGCAAATCCTCCTCTAACGGCATTGTAAACGGATGATGCGTTGCCTGGTAGCGTCCCAAATCCTCATTGTACTCAAGTAAAGGAAAGTCCGTTACCCAGAGGAAATTGTATACATTCTTATCGAGAAGCTCCATCTGCCTTGCCAGCTCCAGACGAAGGTTTCCGAGAACATCCCATACTACTTTATTTTTGTCGGCAGCAAAGAGAAGTAAATCTCCCGGCTCGCCGTCCATAGCTGCCACAAGTTTCGAAAGTTCTTCCTCTGTCATAAACTTGGCAAAGGAGGATTTATAAGTGCCGTCCTCATTGACGCAGAGATACGCAAGCCCCTTTGCGCCGAAATCCTTTGCAAAGTCAACCAGCTTGTCTATCTTTTTACGTGGCATTGCGCCCTGTCCCTTCGCGTTGATACCCCGGACGGAACCACCATTTTCAACAGCACCGGTAAAGACGCCGAAACCGCAGTCCTTCACTATCTCTGTCACATCCTTAAGCTCCATGCCAAAACGGGTGTCCGGCCGGTCTGAACCGAAACGGTCCATCGCCTCCTGCCATGACATACGAGGAATCGGCAGTGAGATATCGACGTCAACAAGCTTAAATATCTTTTTCAAAAGCCGCTCATTCACATCTATAACATCATCCATATCAGCAAACGAAAGCTCCATATCAATCTGCGTAAACTCCGGCTGGCGGTCCGCACGCAAATCCTCATCACGGAAACACCTTGCAATCTGGAAATACCTATCGAAGCCGGAACACATCAAAAGCTGTTTGAGCAGCTGCGGACTCTGCGGCAGCGCATAAAAACTGCCCGGATGCACGCGGCTTGGCACGATATAATCTCTCGCCCCCTCCGGTGTACTCTTTATTAACATCGGCGTCTCAATCTCCAGAAAGCCTTCTTCGGAAAGAAACTCCCTTACCTCCATGGCAACTTTACTCCGCAGAATCAGATTTCTCTGCAAATCCGGTCTGCGCAAATCGAGATAACGGTATTTCAGGCGCAAATCATCTTTTGTTTTAGAATTCTCCTCAATCGGAAACGGCGGCGTCTCAGACTCCGACAGAATCCGAATATCCCTTGCCACCACTTCGATTTCCCCAGTGGCTAGATTTTCATTTACCGCCCCCGAACGTTTCGTAACCTCTCCCGTTACTGCCACGACAAACTCACTGCGGAGCTTCGCCGCCTTTTCAAAGCCTTCGCTTCCTATATTGCTTTCCTCAAAAATCAACTGGATGATACCGGAGCGGTCGCGCAAATCGACAAACACAATTCCTCCCTTATTCCGGCTTTTCTGCACCCAGCCCATGACTGTCACGGTCTGTCCGATATGTTCTGTCGTCAGCTCTGCACAAAGGCAGGTGCGCTTTAATCCTCTCATTGATTCCGCCATTCTTATTTCCTCCTCTTACCTTTTAATTCTGAAAAAATTCCGTAATGTCGCTATAACCTTCTGCGGTCAACTGTTCCTTCTGGAATTTCTTATTTTTCTTCATCATACTGATATTTACCTGAATACCTTGCTCTCGCTCTGTCTTTGCCTTCTCAATCACCTCTGCCATCAGCGCCGGAGACGCCTTTTTATCTACCAGATATGCTTTCTTTTCTGCTGCTTCCGGTACTTTATAGTCTCTCTCGAGCAAAAGCATGACAATGCGCTCAAAGCCAATCGAAAAGCCGCAGGCACATGTATCGTTACCGGTAAACTTGCCAATCATCTCATCATAGCGTCCGCCGCCGCCGACAGAACCGCCGAACTCGTCCATCGCTATCTCAAAAATCGGGCCTGTGTAGTAGGACATCCCTCTTACAAGCGTCGGATCAAAAGAAATTCTAAAATCCGCCTCTTTCAGCTTTTCTACCGTAGAAATAATGACTTCCAAGTCCTCTGCTACGCCATTTTCAAGACTATCACCCAGCGTCTCTTTCATATAGTGTATGCCGGCAATATCATTTGTCACTGTCTCAAACAGAGTCCTGCATCGGTCAACGGTCTCAGCACTATATCCGGCCTCTGACAGCTCTGCCTCCACACCCTCCATGCCAATTTTATCCATCTTATCTAATATAATAAAGACATCGTCATAACTTTCTTCCGGGAAGCCGCAATATTTTGCCATGCCTTTCAGCATCTTCCGGTTATTGATACGAATTGTAAAGTTCTTGAAATCCAGCTTGCCAAGCAATGTCGTAGTCGCCAGAATCAGCTCAATCTCTGCCAGATATGTCGGCTCGCCGAGAATATCAATATCACACTGCATAAATTGTCTGAAACGTCCACGCTGCGGACGGTCAGCCCGCCATACATTTCCCATTTGTAATGCTTTAAATGGTGAAGGCAGTTCATTCACATTATTCGCATAATACCTTGACAGTGGCACGGTTAAATCGTAGCGAAGTCCGCTGTCTACCAAATCTGCCTCGGTTTCTGCCGTCTCCAGCTTCAGCTTCTGCCCTCTCTTTAAAATCTTAAAGATTAGTTTCTCATTTTCACCGCCCTGTTTGCTGTTCAGGTTTTCAATATGCTCCACACAAGGCGTTTCAATCGACTGGAAGCCATATGTCTTATATGTCTCCTTAATCTGGCGAATCACGTAATCACGGATTTCCATTTCCTTTGGTAAAATATCTTTCATTCCCGTCGTCGGTTTTTTCTTTAATGCCATAAATTTTCCTCTTTTCTCTCTATCATTTCATCAATACGCGAAATATAATCATCCACGCTTTTTACATTTTCAATCCGCTCCATCCGGTTCTCCCCATGTATCACATACTTGGTAGAACCTCCGCTTCCCAGCGCCAGAATCGTCTCTAACTCCTCCATTATGAAAATATTGTAAAGACATTCCTTCCCGGGTTTTGCATAGGCGACATTTTCCTGATTGGTATTTCTCGTCGTCCCTGCCTTATTTTTCTGACGGTACATATAATAGGGGGCATAGCCTTTCTCACGGAGATATTTACCGCTGTAGCTCTGCAGAACCGGAATCAGTTCATCCTCTTTCCGAATCCCCTCTCCTGCTTCCATCTGTTCACGCCGCATACGGGAAGCCCGCTTGATAACCAGTGTATGCACGGTCACACTGTCAGGGTTTAATTCTGCAATGCGCTCCATTGTCGCATGGAAATCCTCCTCGTTCTCCTCTGGCAGCCCGACAATCAAATCCATATTGATATTGTCAAAGCCGATTTTCCTTGCCATATGATATACATCTTCTATCTGTTCTACCGTATGCTTTCGTCCCAAAAGCTCCAGCGTATGCTGTCTCATCGTCTGCGGGTTAATGGAAATTCTCGTCACCCCCGCCTTTTTCATAATCAAAAGCTTTTCTCTATTTATGCTGTCCGGACGTCCTGCCTCTACCGTAAATTCTGCCGTACTTTTCACCGGAAGATGCCGGTGAATCATATCCAATAATCGCTGAAACTGCGGCTCATTCAGAGAGGTCGGTGTCCCCCCGCCTACATATATCGTATGTAATTCATATCCAGCAAATTTTCTTCCTGCATATGCTATTTCCTTTTCCAATGCAGTCAGATAATCGTCTGCCTTTTTTTCATACCGTTTATAGTCGTAGGAAGAAAAGGAACAATACTGGCAGATAGAGGGGCAAAAAGGAATTCCAATGTAAATATTATAACCTCTCTCATGGTTAAAAGGACGAATCAGCTCATACTCCTTTTCGGCAACATCCATTGCAAGTCCTGCTTTTTCATCGCTTACCTTATATTCTTTTTTCAGGCAATCCATAATCTGCCTCTTATCCATACCTGCCATTTTCATTCTCAGCGGTATTTTTGCCGGACGGATTCCCGTAAGGATTCCCCACGGCAGAGCACGTCCGCTTATCTTTACAAAGGTTTGGTAAACAAGGCTCTTTACCACATTTTTTGTGTACCCCTCCGGCACTTCCTCCTCCAGCATCAACTCGCCCTCTACATAGCAGCGCAGAGGATAGCCCGCTTTTCCTTCCCAGTCCTCCAGACATACAACCTCACAAGTTTTTTCTGGGAAAAAGCTGAGTGCCAATGCCTTTAAATCATAGGAGAACTCTCCCGGACGCCGTGTATTCTTCTTTATTTCAAACCGTATCATCTCAATCTCTCGCTCACTGCCTCCATTCAGGCATATGGATTATTTTCTTTCTCATAAGCGACATCCGTTTCCGGTCCATGTCCGGGATAAATCTTTACATCCGATGGCAATGTAAGAACCTTTTCCTTAATAGAGGCAGAGAGCTGGCTCCAATTTCCCGTAGGAAAATCCGTGCGCCCCACCGACTCCATAAAAATCGTATCTCCGCTAAAGAGTATTTTTTCTTTTTCCATGTAATAACAGCAACTGCCGATGGTATGCCCCGGTGTGTGAATAACCCGGAATTTCATATCAGCAATCTCCAGTACCTGTCCATCTTTTAAATAATATTCTGCCTCAAGCGCCACCTCATTTCTCACCATAGCCGAACCATTCAACGACGAATCCGCCAAAAGCTCTTTCTCCCTATCACAGACATACAGCCTGCCGCCTGCCATAGAAATCAGTTCACTGACTCCCGTAATATGGTCGAAATGCCCGTGAGTCAAAAGAATTCCTTCATTCTTCAATCCTTTTCTCTCTATATAGTTAGCAATTTTGTCCGCATCCTCGCCCGGATCTACCACGATACAGGATGTACTTCCCTTCTTATTGACAATATAGCAGTTTGTCTGAACCGGGCCGACGGTCAGCACTGCAATCTCAATTTCCATTCCGATACGCTCTCCTTTCTATATCTAACCATTTGTGCTACGCTCAATATCGGTAACGCTCTCCACACTTTTCAACTTTCTGACAAGCGTATCCAGCTGCTCCACGCCCTTTGTCTCAAAGCCAACTGATATAATTGCTTTTTCCTGTTTTGTCGTACGGACGTTCATTGATTTTACATCAATTTTATTCTCTGTAAATATTCTGGATATATCGAGCAGTACACCGCTCCGGTTATAACAGTAAATCACAATTTCCACCGGATAGAACTCGTCATTTTCTTTCGCTTCCGGACTCCACTCTGCCTCAATCAGGCGGTTCCACTCGTCATGCGGAAGGTTTATGATATTCACGCAGTCCGTCCGGTGAATGGAAACTCCCCGTCCCCTTGTCACAAAACCAACTATCTCATCCCCCGGTACCGGACTGCAGCATTTCGAAAAACGAACTGCCAAATCAGAAAGTCCTTCTACGATAATTCCACTCTTACTCTTGAGCCGCTCAGACGGAGTTTTCCCTGCTACCTCCTTGGCCTCTTTTGCGCTTTCAACTACTTTACTTACCTGTGCATCCGAAACAATCCTTGAATTCTTTTTCTCGTACTCAGCCCGCAGTTTATTGACAACCTGACCTTCCTTCAGACCTCCGTGCCCGATTGCGGCACAGACGGATTCCCAATCCTTAAAGCCGTACTTTCGAATACAGCCTGCCGTGTACTCCGGCTTGAGAAGCGGCGCCAGATCAATTCCTTTCGTCTTGCAGTATGTGTGCAGAAGTTCCTTTCCACGGATGATATTATCCTCCTTAAATTCATTCCGGAACCACTGGTTTATTTTATTTTTTGCCTGTGTACTTTTTACAATTTTCAGCCAGTCACGACTTGGCCCTTTGCTATTCTGGCTTGTGAGAATCGCCACCCGGTCTCCATTTTGGATTTCATAATCCATTTTTACAATATTTCCATTCACTCTGGCGCCAACCATTTTATTCCCTACAGCACTGTGCACGGCATAGGCAAAATCAATCGGCGTCGAACCAGCTGGCAGATTTTTTACATCACCATTCGGTGTAAAACAGTAAATTCGGTCGGAAAACAAATCCAAATCACTCTTTATGACACTCAAAAACTCTTTATTGTCATCCATATCATGCTGCCATTCCAGAATCCGGCGCAGCCATGCCATCTTTTCTTCCTCGCTCTTTGCCGAGGAGTCACTGCTTCCGCTCTCCTTATACTTCCAGTGCGCAGCAATACCGTACTCTGCCGTACGGTGCATCTCATATGTGCGAATCTGAATTTCAAACGGCTGGCCGTTTGGCCCAATCAGCGTTGTATGAAGGGACTGGTAATGGTTTGGCTTCGGCATGGCAATATAATCCTTAAAACGCCCCGGAATCGGCTTATACATCTCATGTATAATACCGAGCGCCGTATAGCACTCCTGATCGGTATCCACTATAATTCTTATGGCAAATAAATCATATATCTGGTCCAGTGATTTATTCTGGTTTACCATTTTCCGATATATACTGAATAAATGCTTCACGCGCCCATCTATCGTTGCCTTAATATTATTTTCTTTCAGCTTTGTCTCTACTTCCTCCATGATGTCTTTCACAAAGGTTTCCTTTGAATCCTTAATTGCATTAAACCGCTCGCCCAGCTCTTTGTAGCTCTCCGGCTCCAGATACTGCAGGGATAAATCATCGAGCTCTACCTTTACCTTAGATATACCTAGTCGTTCCGCAATCGGAGCATAAATATCCATCGTCTCACGGGATTTTTCCTTCTGCTTTTCCGGAGTCATAAATCCCAGCGTCCGCATATTGTGAAGACGGTCAGCCAGCTTAATAATGATGACACGGATATCCTTCGCCATTGCAAGGAACATTTTTCTGAGATTTTCTGCCTGCAGCTCTATTTTGTCCGCCGAGTAGTTTAACTGTGTCAGTTTCGTAACTCCATCCACCAAAGCGGCAATTTCTTCACTAAACAGTTCAGTCAAATCCTCTGTCGTATACTTCGTATCCTCTACAACATCATGAAGTAGACCTCCGACAATCGTTTCTTTATCCATTTCAAGCTGTGCCAGTATAATTGCGACACAGACAGGATGAATCAGATAGGGCTCTCCCGACTTTCGTTTCTGCCCTTTATGGGCGTCCTTTGCCAGCTCATATGCCCTCGTAATAATATCTAAATCGCTGGAGGGATGATAGTTGCTAACCGTCTTTAATAAAACCCGAAACAGTACGTCCGGATCTGTAAAATCTGGTGGAATCAGCGCTGTGGATAATTCTCCGGTATCAAAGGTCTCAACTAATCCTGTCGTTTTTTCCTTATCCATACGTTCTCTCCTCTCCCTTCTGCGTGTGTACACGAAACCAAAATTCTGGTTCTGTTAAAATTACATAGCTGTTTCTTATTATAAATGTGTTTTCACGAAAATGCAACGGCTAAAGCTGGAATGTTTGTATTAAGTCATCGTTGGGAATTATTTTCGGTTCCGCATTTAGATGAAAAAAGTTTACTTGCATGGGCGCTTCCGCTAAACAAGCACGCAGTGGTATGGATATGCAAAATACGCATATCACATACCAGCGCACTTGTAACCCATGCTCCGCAATTCTTTTTTCATCTAAATGCTGGAATTCAAAAAAATTCAACACGCTTTCTTAATACAAATCCGCCGCCCCTCGCAAAACTCTCTATCTGCTGTCATTTGCCCTCGCCTTTTGCAGCAGATATCTCAGACAATGCCTGAGCGGCGGAGCACTTTCGTAAATCACAAAACTCCCTGTCACTCTGCGGACAGGGTAACATTTTTCCCATCCGACACTGCCCGGACTGTTCCCATTTTATCCGTCCGGTACACCTGCACATCCTCATCCTCTAACCGAGCCAGAACCTCCGCGTGCGGATGTCCGTAAGAATTTTCTTTTCCACAGCTGATGATTCCATACACCGGATCTGCCTTCTTCAAAAACGCGTCCCCGGTCGCCGTATAGCTTCCGTGATGGCCGAGTTTCAGCACATCACACTGAATATCATATCCTTTTTTCAGAATGTCCTCCTCCGCCTCCTCCTCGGCGTCGCCCATAAAGAGAAAGCGGTTCTTTCCGTACGCTGCCTGCACAACGAGCGAATGGTTATTCGCATCCTTATAATTTTTCCCCGGCGACAGAAAACGGATGACTAAGTTTTCATCGTATGTATATTCCTTTCCGATTTTCGGCATCTGTGCCTTCTTCTTCCTGCTTTTCAGCGCATTTAGCACATCCTGATAAGTCTTTGTCGTCTTTTTCGCCTCCGGCATATATACGGTTTCTACCGGAATACTCCTGATTACATCATCCAGCCCCCCTACATGGTCGCTGTCCGGATGCGTTCCGACGAGTATATCCAATTTTTTCACTCCGACATTTTTTAAATACTGCACAACCGTTTTTCCCTTACTGTTATTCCCCGCATCAATCAGCATATGAAAGCTGCCCTTTGAAATCAGGGTAGCGTCCCCCTGTCCTACATCTATGTAGGAAACGATTAACTGTTTTCCATCCGCCGGCGGTACATTTGTCAGCGTGTCCTGCGGAGATGAGCCTCCAAGAATCCGGTATAACAGTGCCGCAATAATAATGAATACCGGCACAAGGAGACGGCCAATCACCGCCCGTTTTTGCTGTTTTGAAGCCATAATCTCACTCTTTCCTTCCTTTTAAAACATAAGTAAACCATGCTGCTTTATTTCTTTTATTGAAAGTATACTGTAGCATATCTCAGGCAGGATTTCAAGAATTGTAATTTATAATAAAAAGTGCTAGTCTGTCATTCCAATATATGGTATACTGAATAGGTAAAACAAGAATACAGACTACCAGCTAAAGGGGGTACTTTTATGTTAAGACGAGCAACAAAAATTCCGTCAAAAGATAACAGCAAAATCAATTTAAAAGTATTAAATGGACATTTTGTGACAAGCAACTCACATATCAATTATTATATGGATATGACAACCTTGAAGGTTCGCCATAAGGAAGCTGCTGAGGTGGCAAAGACAATGGCAAAGGAATACCAGTACAGCAAACCGATTGACACGATTGTCTGCATGGACGGCTGTGAAATCATCGGCGCCTGTCTGGCGGAGGAGCTTACGAAAAACGGTATTATGTCATTGAACCAGCACAATAGTCTCTATGTCATTACACCAGAGTTTGACAATAACAGCCAGATTATTTTCCGTGACAATCTCCAGCCTATGGTACGGGGAAAAAACATCCTGCTTCTCCTTGCGTCTGCTACGACCGGACGCACAATTGCAAGAAGCCTTGAATGTATACGGTATTATGGCGGTATTATTCAGGGAATTTCCGCAATTTTCAGCGCCGCCAAAGAAATATATGGCGAGCCGGTACACTGCATTTTCTCCACGGAAGATATACCAGATTATCAGACGTTCAGTCCGGGCGAATGTCCTCATTGCAAAAATAACGAAAAGGTAGACGCGATTGTAAACGGTTTTGGCTATTCGGAGCTGTAGATTCGTTGGTACGAAAAAAATATATTACAGTGTTATAAAGGGCAGCACCTGTCACAATCAGGTACTGCCCCCTTTTTGTATCATGGTTACAAATAAACCACCGGCTATGCCGGTGTGACCCGCATTAGCTTTAGCTACAAGAAAACCTCCTATGTTGTATAATAGTGTTGGTTCGCCAACCACACAAAAAACAACATAGGAGGTATCCAAAATGGACATGAATAGTTTAGCACATACGAAATGGGAATGTAAATATCATATAGTATTTGCACCGAAATTTTGTAGAAAAGTAATTTATGGACAGATAAAGGCGGATGTGGGAAATATTCTTAGCATGTTATGCAAGAGGAAAGGAATTGAGATAATCGAAGCAGAATGTATGCCGGATCATGTGCATATGCTTGTCAGAATTCCACCTAAATATAGTGTATCGCAAATAGTTGGTTATCTGAAAGGTAAGAGTTCACTAATGATATTTGAGAGACATGCAAATCTAAAATATAAGTATGGGAACAGACATTTTTGGTGTAGAGGCTATTATGTAGATACGGCAGGAAAAAATGCAAAAAAAATACAGGAATATATACGTAATCAGATACAAGAAGATTTGGAGTATGACCAAATGTCGTTAAGAGAGTACGTTGACCCGTTTACGGGTGAGCCGGTAAACCTAGGTAGGAAGTAAAAGAGCCCAAGGGGCTCGACCAGTAAATGTAGTGCGGTTGGCGGATTATTTCAAGCGTCTTTAGACGCAGGCAGGGAACAGCGGCTTATAGCCGCAGAACAAACCACCGGCTAAGCCGGTGGTCATGATTTTAATCATTTTAAACCGAAATCTATTCTCCATCCGCAGTTTCTTCTGTTGCCACAACCTCAGCGGTACTGCCACCGGCGCCGCTACTGCTGCCTGCCGCTTCCTGCTCCCGCTTCAGGCTGCGCAGCTTCTTCTCATTTTCTGCTTCTTCTTCCTCCTCATACAGCGACTTATGCTTCTTATGCTTTTCGTTTGCATGAAGCATGGCTGCTGCCTTCGCCGCCTGATACAAGTCGGAACTAAATTCCATCAGCTTTTTCTCGTCTGTAGCCGGAACCTTATCCCCTTTCGAAATCCGCCTTGCAATTTCGAGAAGCTTTGCCAAATCCTTAAATGCCTCGCCCGCCGCTTTTGCCGACTCCTTCGCAGACTCCAGCTGCTCCTGCCACATCTCCTTCATCTCCTCGGAGATTTCCAGTGTGACGCCCCGTTCTTCGTCCTCGCTTTTTTCCGCCTGTCTTCCTGCCGGTTCCTCCGTCTGCTTATTTACTTTCTTTACCTGACTCGTTTCCGCTTTTGGCAACGCCTTCATGGCAGTACGGGCGATGCCCTGTTTTTCTGCATAATCTCCCACATTTGAACTCTTAATCTGCATACATTTATCCTCCCTGATACTAAATTGATACGAAATCCGTTTCTGTACCGTATAGTATATATCGGCAATTCAGGGGGAAATATAAAGACTTCTCCGGCATTTACTGGTAATACTTCGCCTGCGAGCTCCACATTTCATAGTACAATCCTGCTTCGTCACGCACCAGCTCATCGTGGCTCCCCTGCTGTACGATTTTTCCATTGTCAAATACGAGAATCTGGTTGCAGAACCGGCAGCTCGACATCCGGTGGGAAATATAGATTGCCGTCTTTTCCTCCACCAATCTGTCGAAGCTTCGATAAATCTCATACTCCGATACCGGATCCAGCGCCGAAGTCGGCTCATCCAGAATAACGAGCGGGGAATCCTTGTAGAGTGCTCGCGCAATAGCAATCTTCTGTGCCTCGCCGCCGGATATCTCCATACCATCTTCTTTCAGCTTAAACAGATTGGTATGAATATCCTTTTCTAATTCTCCCAGCCGCTCCGTAAAACCTGCCTTGCGGAGACAGTCCCTCACCTTTTCCTCATCAAACTCTTTTGATACTGCCACATTTTCTGCTATGGTAAAGGAGAACAGCTTGAAATCTTGAAATACTACAGAAAACAACTGAATGTACTCGTTATAATCATAGTAGCGTATATCAATTCCATTTAGAAGGATTTCCCCCTCCGTCGGATCATAGAGACGGCAGAGAAGCTTAATAAATGTACTCTTTCCGGCGCCATTCGGACCGACTAACGCCATCTTATTCCCTATTTTCAATTTAAATGAAACGTGGTCAATAACCGGCTTCTCACTGTTCGGGTAGGAAAACGAAACGTTTCGAAATTCAATCTCATATTCGTTATCATCCCGCTTTTCAATTGGAAGCGTCCCGTCATACTTTCTATTTTCAATATCCATAAAATTTACAAAATAGGAGAGATATTCTGCACCGAGCTTCATGTTTATATAGTCGCCCACGATATCAGTCAGAGCGATTGCAAATTTAGTAAATGCACTAACATATCTCGCCACATTTCCCACCGTTATCATCCCAAGCAATGCCTTTATCCCTACATACACGTAGCACGCAACTGTAAAAAATGCGCTGTATAGAGAGTTGATAGTTTCCAACCTGTTTCCAGCCTTAGCCAAAGTAAACATACTATCCATCAATCTCTTAGCACCCGTCTTATAGCGTTTGATATAAGGAATGTCAAGACGAATCATCCGGATATCCTTTCCCTGCTGGTATGCGTTAAGCGGCTGGGTAAAATATCCCAACCGTGTATTGCCATCAATATTATTTTCCAACTGCTTTTTCTGAAGCTCTCCATATCTTTTATTCCCCCGGTACAAAAGAATAAGATATACCGCCAAAATAACGGCCAGTATCACCGCCCCCGCCGGCGAATTGAAAAAACGGTATAGAAGGGAATCCGACTCTCCTCTGACAGGAAGAAAAACAGGAATCATCAAAATTACCGAATACACTATATTGATAACGATTCCCACAAGCCTTGCCAATGTCTGGCAAAACGACTGCAGTCCACCGTGACTCTGCATCCCCTCCTTTGCCCTCGTAACATTATCCATCGTATCCTTTTTTTCCAAAAGCTCATAATCCATTACTAGTGCTTTATTCGCAAGCTCCCCCCAGAGCTGTTGCATCATGGAATATGCCCGTACATTGACAAATTTCTCCAGTCCCTGATGCGCCAAAACCAAAACACCATTTAAAATTACCAGCCATAGCGCGTATGAAAATATTTCCTCATATCCACTTCCAGCTACAAGCTCATCAATAATCATACTGCTGAAAATGATATTGACAAATGGAATTGCTGAACATAGCATCTGACTGACAATCATAAGAGGCAGAAAACTTGGACAGAGCCTGTGTACAAGACGGATTACTTTCCGAATCGTTTCCCTTGATTTTTGTCTTTTCTCTGATTTCTTCATCGCTTTACCTCCTCCTTATAGTAATGGCTCTGTATTTCAAACATCTGTGCATACTTTCCGCCTTTTTCGAGTAATTCTTCATGTGTGCCCCGCTCCACTACCCTGCCGTTCTCCATAAACAGAATTTCGTCACAGAATTTTGTGCTGGCCAGCCGGTGAGAAATAAAGAGCGAAGTCCTTCCGTCCGTCATCTCGTTATATTTTTCATAAATATTGCTTTCTGCAATCGGATCCAGTGCGCTCGTCGGCTCGTCAAGAATCAGCAATCTGCCGTTTTGATAGAGAGCTCTGGCTATCAGCAGTTTCTGGGACTCACCACCCGAAAACTCCACACCGCTTTTCTCCAATTGCTGGGTGATATAGCTGTCCTCCCTATCCGGCAGACTGGCAACCTTTTCCCACAGTCCTGCCCAGCGCAGACATTCCCGTACCCTCTCTCTATCAATTTCTCCTTCACCGCCCGCCACATTTTCGGCTATCGTAACCGCAGAGATAAAGCCGTCTTGGAAAACAGAGGATACGCCCCGTCGGTAGTCATCTATATCATACTTGCCAGTCGGCACCCCGTTAATCAGGACTTCCCCTCCGGTCGGCAGGTAAAACCCGCAGAGAAGTTTCACCAGCGTAGTCTTTCCGGCGCCGTTGTTTCCCACAAGAGCAACCTTTTTCCCTTTTTCTATTTTGAAACTAAGATGGGAAAGGATTTCTTCCTCATTTTCATAACGAAAAGAAACATCTCGAAATTCAATCGACACCGGAGCTGTGACATCCAGTCTTTCACCCTCTCCATGGAGAAAAACATCTTTGATATCCATACACTCAAAATACCCCTTTGTCTCCAGATTTGTCCTCATAACTGCAGATACTTTGAACAAAAAAGTAGACAGCCATGACGCAAAGCCAGACACGATACTAACATAAAAAGTAAACTCTGCCACGGTTACCGTTCCATGTAAAACGCGGGAAATCAGAATCGAGTACATCAGTATATCTCTTATAATTCCAAAGGCAGTGTCCGAGACCGTCGGGAAATACCAGTGGAGCTCCGTATCTGTATACCACCTTTTTATCCTGTCAATATGCTTCACAAAAAGCCTGCCAAACCAGTTTTCTACATGATAAATCCGAATATCCTTCCCATACTCCGGCACTCTTGCCTCCCATGTTATAAGCCCAAACTCCCTGTCTGGCTGAATATTCTCCTTAAGCCTTTTATCGGAATACTTTACTGCATGACGGTGAAGCAGAAAACCTGCTGCCGACATCGCAACCATAATCAGCAAAACCCGGATATCAATCGTAAGAATAATTCCCCCATAGGACAATAGCCCGAACGAGTAACACACCAGTTCAAACGAACTGCTCCATAGCCCCTCAATTCCCAGTGAATTACCATTCAGTGCATTTTCTCCCTTCCACATTTTATCCTGCATTGCTGCAGGCTCAAGATTGCAATAATCCATCGTAATTCCCTTTTGGATAATTTCTGTCCAAAACCCGGAAACCCTGCACGAGGAAGTACATGTAATAAATTTGTTTTTTAAAATATTCACGCTAACCCGCGCTAAGACGTCAATCAAAAGCAGCATACTGATTCCGGTTACATATCGGATAATATCCTTCTCGAGAATCATAGCAATCGCCATGGCCGGAATCGCCCCTTCAATCAGCGGCGACAGAATGGTCAGCACTGCCCTTACCGGAATCTGCCATTTCATCGAGGGATAACGGCGAAATAACTCCCTGTATATTTTAATTACGTTTTTCATCTTCTCCTCCTCTCCTGAATGCAAAATTCTTTCTCCATTTACCTGTTGACAGTGGTATCATAGCACAAAGCTTTTGTAATAAACAAAAAAGTGCACGAATGGTAAAAATTCGTACACCAACTGTTGATTGTTGTGTTTATTCCTCTTTTATCTTCTCTGCAAATGGTTGGACAGAAAAAGATAAGACAGTCAGCCAAAAAAAAATCCCCGGAGCGGACTCTCCGGGGATTTACTTTTGTGAAAAAGTGAATGATTCTTTTCCTTACTAAATCCATATTAACATATATCCTATGATATTACAAGTATTATTTTTCTATAATTTTAACTACTATACAAAACATCCTCACAGCGGCAGCATAATCTCCGTAGCAAACGCCCCCGGCTCATTTTTCCGGTTGATGAAGCCATCGTATTTTTCCACAATATTATCAATCCGCTTTAAGCCATGCCCGTGATTCCCGCGCTTATTGCTGATAAACTCCTTATCCAGCCTTCGAATCACTTCATTCGTCGAATTTGTCACGGAAATATAAAGCTGCTCCTTAAAAATTCCGATATATACCCGGATAAATTTTTTCTCCGTCTCCTTCATCTTCTCGCAGGACTCCACCCCATTGTCAATCAGATTACCTAGAATCACGCACAAATCAATGTCGCTTACCGTCAGCCTTTCCGGCACCTTTGCCTTACAGTTTATCGAAATTTTCTTTCCCCCCGCCACCGAAAGCTTACTGCTGAGTATTGCGTCTACACTGACATTCCCGGTTTTTATCGCGATGTCAATCGCATCCAAATCTTCTTCCAGCTGGTCTAAGTATTCGTGCACTTCCTGGAGCTGGTTCAACGCCAGATGCGCTTTGATTTTCTGCATATGATTGTGATAATCATGCCGCCAGCCACGCATTGTCTTATAAATATTCTGTACTTCCTCCCGCTGGGTTTTTAAAATTTTATCCTGATATATCCCCAGCCTGTCCTCCTCTTTCTTTCTGACAAAGTATGCTGTTATTACAGCCGTCACAATCACTACCAAAAAAAGAGCTCCTACAAAGATTACAATCTGCATCTTTCCTCCATTCCTTCGCATTTTTCTGCTTTTCCAATTGCTGTTTTTCTAATTATAACAAATAAAAGATGCAAATGGTACCCTAAAAAGTGCAAATGGTTCCAATTACTAGACTTTAGAGAATTCCGTATGCTACTATACTAATATATGAAAAATAATATTTAAAAATTTATTCTGGCTCTGGCGGATTCAAACTGGCTCCGCCGGACTAGCTCCTATACAAAGCTAAAGGAGGAACAGATTTCATGAGAAACCAAAGAATTTTATCTATATTTACCACATTTGCAATTCTTATGTCACTAATCGGCGTAATGCCAGTAACGGCGAAAGCGGCGGTAAGTCCCGGCACCATTACTTCAAACCAGACATGGGAAGCACAGACTCTGACTGCCGGAACATACACGATTAACTCCGGTGTAACAGTAACCATTACCGGAAAACAAACGATAACCGACGGGAATGTCATTATCAAAGGCGGCGGGAAAATCGTGCGCGCAAGCTCCTACACTGGAACTACGTCAGCCAGCGATTCTGCCATGTTCTACATGACTGGCAGCAGCAGTCTGACACTCAATGGTTCTATCACTGTAGATGGTCAGAACATTTCAGCAAACGGTCCCTGCATATATATGTATAATGGCAGTCCCATCGTCAATCTAAAGGAAAACACTGTACTTCAGAATCACAAAAATGTGAATACAGGGGATACGGGCATATATGCCGGAGGCGCTATAAACGCAAATACTAGTACAGGAACACTAAATATCAATGGTGGAACCATCCGAAACTGCTCCACGCTCGGAACAACAGGCAGTTACAAATACGCCCATGCGGGCGGCGCTATCTATCTAAAGGGAACCTGCAATATGACCGCGGGCAGTATTACTAATAATACTGCCTCCAACGGCGGCGCCATTTATCTCGCTTCATCCGGAGCTGTCCTGAACATTACAGGTGGAACTATTTCCGGTAATAAAATCGCTTCTGACGGCGTTGGAGAGGGAATTTACTATTCCACCCTTAACCGTGCAACATCCCAGCTGATTATTGGTGGAAATGCAAATATTGCAGACACCATTTATCTTGACAACACCAGCGGGGAACTTTTTCCCCTGATTACCTCAAAATTACAGCACAACCTGACACTTTCGTGTAACTCAAGAGAGGAGGGAAAGGTACTTGCAGGCGGTAAAGACTATACACTTACCGATGCAGACAGCAAAAAGATTTTCATGAAAGAAAGTACACTGTTAGCTGCACTCAACTCTGACGCAAACCAGATCATCCTCGTAACCGAAGCTCATAAACACACACTTGTAAAACATGTGGCAGTATCTGCCACCTGTACAAAGACGGGCACCGGTGAGTATTGGAAGTGTGAGGGTACAAAGGGCTGTAGTAAAATATTTCAGGACTCAGCAGGAAATACAGAACTTTCATCTATCCCTACCACTCCGGCAAAAGGCCACGATTTAACCTCTGTTTCTGAAAAGAAGGCAACCTGTACCGAAACAGGCCACACTGCCTATTACATATGTTCCCGTTGCAGTAAGTGGTTTACAACTTCCACTGCAAATACAGAAATTACGGATAAAGACAGCGTAATTATCCCTGCTGCCGGGCATAACTGGAATACATGGTCTATTACCAAAGAGCCAACTCTTACAAATAAAGGTACTGCTAACCGTACCTGTAAATCAAACTCCGCTCATAAAGAATCGAAAGAACTTCCTGCCTTATCCGATACATCTGTCTGGACAGCAGGGAAAACTACCCCGCCGACAGAAGAAACGGATGGTTCGCAGGTATATAACTCTGTTTACGG
The DNA here is from genome assembly GCA_002362575.1 of Lachnoclostridium sp. UBA3262. GTDB lineage: Bacteria > Bacillota > Clostridia > Lachnospirales > Lachnospiraceae > Eubacterium_F. The sequence goes on from DEUM01000018.1 coordinate 65,019, forward strand.
TACCGTTACGGTTATCCTTCCGGCTACCGGACACAGCCTGTCTCTTGTTTCTGCTAAAGGCGCAACCTGTACCAAGACAGGCAATATCGCTTATTATGTTTGTTCGGGCTGTGGAAAATGGTTTGCAGACGAGGCCGGAACTCTGGAAATCACAGATAAAAACAGTGTAATTATCCCTGCTAATGGGCACAAGTGGAATACATGGTCTATCATTAAAGAGCCAACTCTCACAAATAAAGGCACTGCCGAACGCACTTGCAAATCTGATTCCTCTCATAAAGAATCGAAAGAGCTTCCTGCCTTATCCGATACATCCGTCTGGACGGCAGGCACGATAATCCAGCCAACGGAGGATACGGACGGCTCACAGATATATACTTCTGATTATGGCACCATAACTATTATCCTTCCGGCTACCGGACACAGCCTGTCTCTTGTTTCTGCTAAAAGCGCAACCTGTACTGAAACAGGCAATACCGCTTATTATGCTTGTTCGGGCTGTGGAAAATGGTTTGAAGACGAGGCTGGGACTCTGGAAATCACAGATAAAAACAGCGTAATTATTCCTGCTAACGGACACAACTGGGGCAGATGGAATATTACTTCAGAGCCAACGCTTTTCAATAAAGGTACTGCCGAACGCACTTGCAAATCCGATTCCTCTCATAAAGAATCGAAAGAGCTTCCCGCCTTATCTGACACATCCGTCTGGACGGCAGGCACAATCATTCCACCTACGGAAGATACGGATGGCTCACAGGTATTTACTTCTGATTATGGCACCATAACCGTTATTCTTCCGGCTACCGGACACAGCCTGTCTTTCGTTCCTGCTAAGGCCGCAACTTGTACTGAAACAGGCAATATCGCTTATTATGCTTGTTCGGGCTGTGGAAAATGGTTTGAAGACGAAGCTGCGACTTTGGAAATCGCGGATAAGAATAGTGTAATTATTCCTGCTAACGGACATAAGTGGAACACATGGACGATCACGACGGAACCTACTCTCACAAATAAAGGCACTGCCGAACGCACTTGCAAATCTGATTTCTCCCATAAAGAATCGAAAGAGCTTCCTGCCTTATCTGACACATCCGTCTGGACAGCAGGTACGATGATTCCGCCAACGGAAGATACGGACGGCTCACAGATATATACTTCTGATTATGGCACCGTGACCATTATCCTTCCGGCAGTGAAAAAAGGAACTGTCAGTACGGAAGTAAAAACAGAAGAAGACGTCCCTGCCACAAGGCTTTCCACACTAGAGACTGAACTACAGGAAGACTGTTTGTCTGAGGCAGAAAAAGAACAGATACAAAATGGAGTGAATATTAAAATTCTCCTGACTGTAAAGGATGCAAATAATAACGTAACTACAGAAGATAAAACCGCAATTACTTCTGTACGAGAAAATCTCCAAATCGGACAGTATCTCGATATCAGTCTTTTGAAAAGAGTTGGAGATTCTGAGATTGCAATATCTGAGACAAAAAAAGCGGTAAAAATCACGATTGAAATACCGGAGGAACTGAGAAATGCCAGCAAAAAACGGAGCTTTGTAATAGTCCGGGTTCACAATGGAGAGACCGCAATTTTAGAAGATATGGATACAGATGATGATACGATTACTATCGAAACCGACCGCTTTTCGACCTATGCCCTTGCTTATCAAGACGAAGAACCATCAGAGATAATAACTCCGACTGATAAACCGGAAACAACGGCGAGACCGGAAATGACAAATGAACCAGAGACAACAGTTAAGCCGGAGATGTCGGCGAAACCGAAAACAACAGCAAAACCGAAGACGACTACCAAACCGGGCAGCAAAAATAAACAAGGCAGCAATAAAGGTAGCAATAAAAAAGATTCCCCAAATGGGAATGAACCGGAAACCGGCGATAACACGCCAATAGAACTTTATGCAACAACAGCTATGATTGCAGGCTTTACTTATCTTCTGCTATATTTTAATTCAGATAATCACGGCATGACGGAGGAGGATAAAAAAAGGCTTGTAAACAGGTTCATTCAATGGGCACGCAGAGGAGGACGCCTCCGCAGAATACTGGCACTGGCAGTCATCGTTCTTATACTTGTATATTATCACAGTATTGGAAAAAAAGCTGTGCCGGAAGAACTAGAACTTACACTGTAGGTAGCTGACGATACCAAGTCGAACCCATTTCGACACAGGGCAATTGCTTAGTTCGTTGCGGTTATGCGGCGAGTATCCTACCGTTTCTTGCCGGAACATCACTCCCAACGAAAAATAAATTGTCTCCTTTGTTTACAAAAGTACTCCGCCGCCTTAATATCATAAAGGGGCTGACCAAAAAAAGTACAGCCCCTTTTTTATTTCCGATAATAAGCAATAAATGCCTCATTTACCCTTTTATACTGATTCCGGCTGATGGAAACCGATTCTCCATTATCCAGAATACACTCGTTCTTTCCCACACGGGAAATTCTGGCAAGGTTGACCAGTACCCCTCTCCTTGCAATGACAAATCCATTTTCCTCAAATTCCCTTTGAAGACTACCTATCCCAGCCTTCCACTGGATTTTATCATTCTCATACGCCATTTCCACATAGTGTCCCTGCGCTTCCAGATACCAAATATCCCGAAAGGGAATCTTAACCACCTCGTCCCGCCGTTCCAGAATGAAACAAGGAATTTTTTGACTTTGCTGCCTTTCTGCTATTTCCTGTAATACTGAGAAAAATTCTTCTTCCACTACCGGCTTTACAAGATAGCGCACGGCACCAACCTCATATCCCTCAATCGCATATTCCCGCAATCCTGTCAGAAAAAGGATAACTGCCTCCTTGTCCCTCTCACGAATCCGTCTGGCTAATTCCATACCGCTTATATTTCCCATCTGAATATCTAAAATGTAAACCGAATAAGGGAAATCATTGTCAAAGGAAAATATCATCTGCTCTGCGCTGGTGTATCCATCTATCTCACAAATAATCTGTTCTTTTTTTGCCCACGTATGCACAAGAGAACAGATATATTCCAACTGTGTTTTATCATCCTCGCAAATTGCTAGTTTTAAGGCATTACTCATCCTCTTTGCCCCCTCCGCTGTTTCTGTTATGTATTTCACGCCGTCCTGACCGAAAAAAAATCACATGGTATTCCAACGCCAGCAAGAATATAAGAAATAAATGGAAAGTCAGTACATATCCTACACGGCAGATAGACAGTTTCCTGCTCTCGGAGTATGCCGCCGGAATGATATCATCCGTCCTTTCCCAGAAACTGCGGACTACACGTCTCTTTTTCAGTGTTCCATCCGCCGTATACAAGGCCACCCATGCTACACTGTTCCTCCGGGGAACCGTCCGCCAGATACGTCCTTCTACTTTTGTATACTCCTCCCTGTGGAACTGATATTGAAACACATATTCTCGGTTATCCCACAGAAATATCAGCATAAGGATGAGCAGACTGATAACAATATTCCTGACCGCCAGCCCCGGCGTCCATTCTTCCTGCTTTTTGAGCCGCACTCACAATTCCCCCATTCTTACCCCTCTGTTCTCACCTGCGACACTGCCCTTTCCCAGCCCTCCAGCCGTCTTTCCCGTTCTGTCCTTTCCATATGCGGCAGAAATCTCCGGTCTAGCTGCCAGTTTGCCTTAATTTCTTCCCTGTTTTTATAATACCCCACACCTAGCCCTGCCAGATACGCTGCACCTAGCGCCGTTGTTTCAATACATTTCGGACGTTCCAGCGGCATATTCAGCAAATCACTCTGAAATTCCAAAAGAAAATTATTTGCACAGGCGCCTCCATCTACCTTTAACCCTGTAATTTCAATACCGGAGTCTTTTTCCATAACCTCCATAACCCCTACCGTCTGATACGCCAGTGACTCCAGTGTAGCCCGTACAATATGGCTTCGTTCCGTTCCCTGCGTCAGACCTACGATTGCCCCCTTGGCATACGGATCCCAGTATGGCGCACCCAGCCCGGAAAATGCCGGCACCATATAAACACCATCCGTATCTGGTACACTTCTTGCCACCTTCTCGGTATCAGACGCATGACGAATAAACCGCATTTTATCCCGAAGCCACTGAATCGCCGCTCCTGCCACAAAAATCGAGCCCTCCAGCGCATAAGTCACCTCACCGTCAATCCCCCATGCAATCGTAGTCAAAAGTCCGTTTTCAGATACCACACAACTATCCCCTGTATTCATAAGCAGAAAACCGCCCGTCCCGTAAGTATTTTTTACCTCGCCAGACGTAAAACAGGTCTGTCCAAACAGGGAAGCCTGCTGGTCGCCTGCCACCCCTGCAATCGGCACCGGCCTGCCAAAATACTCCGCCGAAGTTTCACCAAAAATACCGCTCGAAGCCTTTACCTCCGGCAGCATAATCTTTGGGATTTGTAACAGTTCCAGAATCTCATCATCCCACTCCAGCGTATGAATATTGAACATCATTGTCCGGGAAGCATTTGTATAGTCTGTCGCATGAATCCTCCCGTTACTCAGCTTCCACATCAGCCATGTATCTACCGTGCCAAAAAGCAGTTCTCCTCTTTCCGCCTTCTCCCTTGCGTCCTTGACATTCTCCAACATCCATGATAATTTTGTTGCTGAAAAATATGGATCAATGCGCAGTCCTGTCTTGTCCTGAATCCGTTCTGACCAGTCTTTCATATTCTCACATTTTTCGGCTGTTCGTCGGCACTGCCACACAATCGCATTATATATCGGCCTGCCAGTGTTTTTGTCCCATACAATCGTTGTCTCTCTTTGATTCGTAATTCCGATACCCGCTATCTGCCTGGCTGCGTTCACTCCTAGATTCGCAAGAGCCTCTTTTGCCACATTTAGCTGGCTGCTCCAAATTTCCTCCGCATCCTGCTCCACCCAGCCCGGATGAGGATAATAATTCTCAAACTCCTGCTGGGAAGTAGAAACAATGTTTCCTGCCTTATCAAAAATAATACATCGGGAACTGGTCGTCCCCTGGTCAAGCGCCATGATATATTTTTCCATTTTTCTATGCCTTCTCCTTCTTTTTTAGGTCCAAGCGCGGATTTGCGCCGTTAAGCTATATTATTTATTATACCATAGGGAAGGCGTTTTTACCAGTATTGCCACCCAGTTCCAGGTTCATTTTCATACGCCCCATGCATTGTCTGAAATCTTTACTAAAAATAATAGAGTAAAGATTTTGTCAGTT
>DEUM01000068.1 GCA_002362575.1 Lachnoclostridium sp. UBA3262
AAAGGTTTTCCCTCTTGGTATTATTAGAACATATGCTTTTTTGTATTTTTAATGTCTATGTCAGAATCGTTTCTGGCAGTTTGGAGGTATGTCATGAAAAAAAGTATAAAAATTATTTTACTAACGCTGTTTCTATTTACTGTGTGCAGTATGGTCCGTGGAGAGAATGTGAAAGCGGCGAGTCCATACATGATAAAAATTAACAAACAGCAGAATGTCGTAACAGTTTATAAGTACAAAGGTGGGAAATATAAAGCACATAAGGCATTTGTCTGTTCGGTCGGTTACGCTACGCCAACAGGTACATTCCATTTGCAGGAGAAAATCCGTTGGCATGTATTAGACGGTCCGAGTTATGGGCAGTATTGTACCCGTATTTTTAAAGGATATCTATTCCATTCGGTATGGTATTACCAGCAGACAAAAAACAGTCAGTCCTATATCCAGTACAATAAGCTTGGGACGACGGCTTCGCATGGATGTGTCCGCCTTACGGTTGGGGATGCAAAGTGGATATATGATAATTGTCCGACGGGAACGACGGTTGTTATCTATAATTCGAAGAAGCCGGGTCCGCTGGGAAAACCAACGGCGATTAAGGTAAGAGGGTATTCGGGATGGGACCCGACAGATCCGGATCCGGCAAATCCGTACAGGGACAAGAAGCCGACCATCAAAGGTGTAAAAAGCAAGAATGTTCCGTATGCTTCCAAGTTCAATATAAAAAAAGGTGTCAAGGTTAAAAATTCAACCGGGTTTGACGCCAAAAAACTGTTAAAAACAAAAATTCAGTATAAGGCAAATGCAAAAGCGAAATATAAGAAGGTAAAGAAGGTTAATACAAAGAAGCCGGGAAAATATAAAGTAACCTACAGTGTGAAAGACGAGATAGGGCGGAAGGCAAAGGTAACAGCAGTTTATAAGGTGCTGACTAAGGTAGAGGTAAGCTCTATTACATTGAACCATAAGTCGAAAAAGCTGTATCTTGGAGGAAGCGCTTCTGCGGCGAAATTTACACTGAAGGTCAAAAAAATAAAGCCAAAGAAGGCGACATACCGGAAAGTAAAATATGTTTCATCAAATACAAAGGTAGCGACCGTTACATCAAAGGGCGTTGTCAAGGCAAAGGGAGCCGGAACAGCTGTGATATCAGTCTGTGCAACGGATGGCTCTGGTACAGTGAACTCCTGTAAGGTAACAGTCATTCAGTATGCAACGGGCGTACAGATTACGGCTGCAAGCAGGACGCTGAATGTAGGAAATGAAATGCAGCTTCATGCGAAGGTATTACCGACCACGGTTTCAAACCGCAGTCTGGCTTATACTTCCAGCAACACAGCGGTTGCCACAGTCAGCAGCTCAGGCAGGGTAAAAGCTCTGAAGGCAGGAACGGTTACGATTACAGCAAAGACAAAGGATGGAAGTAACCGTGTTGCAACCTACACCATTACGGTAGCTTATATTTATACAAAGACAACTACAACCGTGGAGGCAAAGAACGTACTGTTGGGGACCACATGGGAAAATATTACAGCAGATGTCTTACCGTCAACGGTTACAGTGGCAGATGCGTTTGGTCATACAGTACAGGCGGCTGTGAAGTGGGACGCTAAGACGCCTTATGATGGTGACACCGCAGGAAGTTATGAGGTAACAGGAACGGTTACGCTGCCGTCCGGCTGGATAGGAACGGTTCCGGCATTGAAGACGTCCGTGACTGTCGGATAAGAATAATGCTTTCGCTTACGCGGGGGAATGGAGGAAGAGAAATGAGTCAAAGTTACAATCCAAAGGAGATTGAAAAAAAGTGGCAGAAGGTATGGGAGGAGGAGAAGGCATTTCAGGCAACGGATGATTTTACAAAGCCAAAGTATTATGCACTGGTTGAGTTTCCATATCCATCCGGACAGGGACTGCATGTAGGGCATCCGCGTCCGTATACGGCACTTGACATCGTAGCGAGAAAGAGAAGGATGCAGGGGTATAATGTACTTTATCCGATGGGCTGGGATGCGTTTGGTCTTCCTACCGAGAATTATGCGATTCAAAATAAAATTCATCCGAAGGTGGTAACGGAAAACAACGTAGCACATTTTAAAGGACAGCTGCAGGCATTAGGATATTCATTTGACTGGGACAGAGAGGTAAATACGACAGATCCGGACTATTACAAATGGACACAATGGATTTTCCTGAAGCTTTTTAAAGCGGGGCTTGCTTATAAATCAGAAATGCCGATTAACTGGTGTACGTCCTGTAAGTGCGGTCTTGCCAATGAGGAGGTTGTCAACGGCGTCTGCGAGCGCTGCGGAAGCACTGTAGTCCGCAAGGTAAAGAGCCAGTGGATGTTAAAAATTACCGAGTATGCGGATAAACTGATTGATGATCTGGAGGGGCTTGACTATATTGAGCGTGTCAAAGTATCGCAGAAAAACTGGATTGGACGTTCGAATGGTGCAGAAGTAGATTTCCAGCTAAAGGGCAAAGAGGAAAAGCTGAAAATTTATACAACGAGACCGGACACTTTGTTTGGCGCAACGTATATGGTTGTATCACCGGAACACCCATATCTGGATAAATATAAAGAAGAAATAAAAAACTGGGATGCCGTTTTAGAGTACCGCGAGCAGGCGGCGAAGAAATCGGATTTTGAGCGTACAGAGCTGGTAAAGGATAAGACTGGTGTAGCGATTGACGGGCTGAGTGCAGTCAATCCGGTAAACGGTGAAGAAATTCCAATCTGGGTTTCCGATTATGTATTGATGAGTTATGGAACCGGTGCGATTATGGCAGTGCCGGCCCACGATACCCGCGACTGGGAATTTGCAAAGAAATTTGACCTGCCGATTATAGAAGTAATCAAGGGGGGAAATGTGGAAGAAGAAGCGTTTACTGATGTGGCAACGGGAACGCTCGTAAATTCCGGTTTCCTTACCGGAATGTCAGTGGAGGAAGCAAAGAAGGCCATGATAGAATGGCTGACAGAAAAAGGTGTTGGAACAGCAAAGAAGAACTTTAAGCTGCGTGACTGGGTATTTTCAAGACAGCGCTACTGGGGCGAGCCGATTCCGATTGTAAAGTGCGAAAAGTGTGGTTATGTTCCGGTACCAGAGGAGGAACTTCCTCTTGAACTGCCGGAAGTAGATAATTATATGCCGACGGATAATGGAGAGTCTCCAATTGCAAATATCCGCTCATGGGTAGAGACGACATGTCCTTGTTGCGGCGGAAAGGCGGAAAGAGAGACTGACACGATGCCTCAGTGGGCAGGTTCGTCGTGGTACTTCTTGCGCTATATTGATCCAAAGAATAAAGAGGCACTGGCAGGCAGGGAAGCAATGAAGTATTGGCTTCCGGTTGACTGGTATAATGGTGGTATGGAGCATACTACACTGCATCTTCTGTACTCCCGTTTCTGGCATAAGTTCCTGTACGATGAGGGGGTTGTGCCGACAAAGGAGCCATATAAGAAAAGAACTTCCCATGGAATGATTCTCGGTGAAAATGGGGAGAAGATGAGTAAGTCGAGGGGAAATGTCATCAATCCGGATGACATTGTAAGAGATTATGGCGCTGACACACTGAGAACCTATGAGATGTTTATCGGTGCATTTGATGCAGCGGCAGCGTGGTCCGACGACGGTGTCAAGGGCTGCCGCCGTTTTCTGGAGCGTGTATGGAAATTACAGGATATGGTAACTGGTGATACCGGGTATTCAAAAGAACTGGAAATAAAAATGCACCAGACAATCAAAAAGGTCAGCAATGACTTTGAGACACTAAAGTATAATACTGCTATCGCTGCGATGATGGCGTTAATCAACGAAATGTACAAGATTGGTAAGGTAACCAGAGATGAGTTCAAAACCTTACTGGTTCTTTTAAATCCGGTAGCGCCTCATATTACCGAAGAACTGTGGAACAAAATGGGATATGAGGGACGGCTGTACCAGACTTCATGGCCGGAGTATGACGAGGCAAAGACAGTTGAGAAGGTGCAGGAAATCGGTGTACAGATTAACGGTAAGGTCCGTGCCACGGTGGCATTGGCGATTGACGCCGATAAAGAAGAAGCGCTTGCCGCCGGGAAAGAGGCGGTTGCGGACAAACTGCAGGATAAGAGTATCGTTAAGGAAATCTATGTTCCGGGACGTATTATTAACATTGTAGTAAAATAAGCCGATTATTTCGCATGAAAATATGGAGGGTAACAAGTGAAAGTAAGTGTTATAATTCCTTTTCACAATGAGGAAAGATATATTGAGGATTGTCTGGAAAGTCTGGCTGAGCAGACGGTACAGGATTTTGAAGCGATTGTAATATGTGACCATTGCGAAAAAGAAATCGTTGCAAGGTTAAGAGAGAAAAAGGTAACTTTTCCGATGACGGTCTTAGAGCTTGATGACGGAGAAGGCGTGGCGGCTGCCCGCAATATGGGTATCCGGAACAGTCAGGGAGAATATCTGCTGTTTCTGGACAGTGACGATTATTTGGAAGTGTATGCCTTGGAGAGTATGATTGAACGGTCTGAGGGGCAGGATATCGTTTATGGAAGACGAAGAAGAACATGGTATGGAAGGACAGTTTACTATGACAATGGGCAGCAGCTGGATGAACAGAATTCTGCAGCTTCGGATACGGAAGATGCAGAAGATGCTGAGGATAGCGGAATGCCTGAAATTATGGAAAACGATGCCGAGTGGATTCGTGTATTCTGCCATATGGTAAAAAGTAATTTTACCTTCTCTGGACTGACAGCGCTCGGAATTCTGATACGCAGAGAGTACGTGATAGAAAATGAATTTTTCTTCGAGGAGGATTATAAGTATTTTACGGATCTGCCATATGTCGTGAGGATTATGTGCAATACAGATAAAATGATAGAAGTGCGTAAAGTTCTATATCTTAAGAGAAAACATAATGATCCAATCAATATGCCTTCCCTAAGCCAGATTAGCGATGAGAAAACAAAGCTGTTAGAAGCAATTAGAGCTTATCTGGATATTAAGGAAATGGTAAAGCCTCATGAGGAGCGTGCCGAGAAAGCAATAGATTGCAAATTTATTAAGTATTATGTCCGGAAGATTGCTCCATTTTATATTACTGCTTCAAATGAGGATTCGCAGGAGGTCTATAAAGAGGCTGCCAAGTGCCTGCCACTTATTACTAAGGGGGCAAAGAAAAAGGCAATGCATTACTCCAGACGGCTAATCCGCTGTTCTATGAAGAAGGGAACGGAGAGAATTGCAAAGAAAGTACGGAGACATAGTTCCCTGCAGACATTAAGGAGAGTGCTCACAAGCCGTGCAGCCTGCAAAAAATATTTGTATCGGAAAGTATTTACGAAAATGAAGCTGGAAGAAAATATGGTTATTTTTGAGAGCTTTTTTGGACGAAACTATTCGGACAGCCCCCGGTATATATTTGAATACCTGAACGAGCATTATCCGGGGAAATATAAATATATATGGATTTTAAATAAGAAGGAAAAGCTTCCATATCCGGCAAAACGTATCAAACGATTTACCTTCCGCTATTTCTATTATATGGGTAAGGCAAAATATTTTGTGCTGAACGGAAGGCAGCCGCGTTATTTTATCAAGAGAGAGGGCAGTGTATTTCTTGAGACGTGGCATGGAACGCCGTTAAAGAAGCTTGTATTTGATATGGATGAGGTAACAAGTGCCGCACCCCTATATAAAAAGCATGTATATATCCAGTCGCGTTCATGGGATTATCTGGTGGCGCCGAACAAATTCTGTTCCGAGACGTTCCGCCGCTGCTTTATGTATGACGGTAATATGCTGGAGACTGGATATCCGAGAAATGATATCCTGCATTTAGAGGACAAGTCTGCTCTGAGTGCAGAGATTAAAGGAGAGCTGGGAATTCCGGAGGGCAAGAAGGTTATTCTCTATGCACCGACATGGAGGGATGATGAGTTTTACGGCTCCGGTCAGTATAAGTTTACACTGAAACTGGATTTAGAGAAAATGCAGAAGGAACTGGGCGATGAGTATGTCGTACTTCTCAGAACCCACTACTTTATTGTGGACAGTCTGGATTTGACATCGTTTGACGGCTTTGCTTTCAATGCCAGCAAGTACGATGATATTGCAAGATTGTATTTGATTTCGGATATATTGATAACCGATTATTCTTCGGTATTTTTCGACTATGCAAACTTAAAGCGCCCGATGCTTTTCTTTACTTATGATTTGGAGAAATATCGTGGTGTGCTTCGCGGATTCTACATTGATGTCGAGGAAGAACTTCCGGGACCTATGCTGTTTACGACAGAGGAGATTATTGATGCCATTAAGAATCTGCCTCAGATAGAAGCAGATTATAAAGAGAAATATGATGTATTTTATGAGAAATACTGCGGCTGGGAGGACGGTAATTCCAGTAAAAAGATTGTAGAAGCAGTATTCGGGAAATAAGAAATGGAGGCTGTCGATTGAAGGCCAGTATTATCATACCAGTTCATAATGAGTGGAATTATTTTCAAGAATGTCTGAATGGTCTGCAGCAGCAGACGATTCAGGATTTTGAAGTTATCGTGGTTTGTGATGGCTGTGATATTGACTATGCCAAAGAAATATGGGAAAGAGCAGGTGTGCGTTCTGTTCGAGTACGGTTTCTTGAGGGCGGGACAGGTGTCGCTGCAGCAAGGAATCAGGGAATGGCTGTGGCAGAAGGAGAGTTTTTATTATTCCATGATTGCGATGATTATATAGAGAAGGAAGCATTAGAGCTTCTTTTAGCAGAATCAGAGAATGTAGATGTGGTTGTAGGAACGAAAAAATATACGTGGTATGGAGCATCTGTTCTGGTGGAATCGGATTCCAAGCTATTGCAATTGAATCAGAAACTGCAGCATGAGAGAAATACGATAGAAGATATCTCTGTCTTAGGCATGCTGATTCGCAGACAGTATGCAGAGAGAGAGGAGCTGCAGTTTGACGAAAGTTTTTTGTATGGTTCAGATTTACCTTTTGTAGCGTCTTTGATGGGGAGAACTGACAGGGTAGAAAGTTCTCCTAAAGCTGTTTACTGGAAGCGGGAGCATAATGATACGATTAACCATCCCTCCTTATTTCAGCGTACAGACAGAGCCACCCGGTGCAGAGAAATATTGAGAGCATATCTTGCGGCAGAGGAACAATGGGACACTCCTGTATTAAGGGAAAAACTTCAGGTTTTTTATAAGAAGGTGGTAGAGCCATTTTATCTTTCTCCGGAATCCGAAGGAAAAGAAGAAATTTTTTCTCTGGCAGTGCAGTGCCGCATGGAGAGGGAGACGGCAGATTTGCGCAGGAAGGGAAAGAGTCTTAGAAGAAGGAAACGGCTGAAAAGATTGGTTTCCCTGATGACTAGCCGTACAGAGATGAAGTTTTTCCTGTATCGAAAAATATTTTTAAAAATGAAGGTAAAAAAAGATTGGATTGTCTATGAAAGCTTTTTTGGGAAAAGTTATTCGGATAGTCCAAGATATATATATGAATATCTGGCACAGCATTTTCCCAAAGAATACAAACACGTCTGGGTAATGAAACAGAAAAAGAAGCTGCCCTATGGAGGAACAGAAGTCAAACGTCATTCTTTAAGATTTCTGTATTACATGGCAAGGGCAGGCTATTTTGTTTTTAATGGCAGACAGCCTTTATATATTCAGAAAAGAGAGGGAACGGTTTTCTTAGAAACATGGCACGGTACACCGTTGAAGAAACTGGTATTTGATATGAATGAGGTAACGATGGCAAACCCTTTATATAAGGCGGATGTATACCGTCAGAGCAGGGATTGGGATTATTTGATTGCCCCGAACCAGTTCAGTGCTGATATTTTTGCCCGCTGCTTTATGTTTGAAAATACGATGCTGCATACCGGCTATCCAAGAAATGATATCTTGCATAGCGGACAGGGAGCAGAGCGGATAGAGGAAATTAAGTCAGAGCTGGGGATTCCCCGGAATAAAAAAGTAATTTTGTATGCGCCTACGTGGCGGGATAACGAGTTTCACAAATCTGGCGGTTGGAAATTTAGCCTGAAATTGGATTTAGAGAAAATGCAGCAGGCGCTGGATGAGGAATATGTGATTCTTCTCCGTACTCACTATTTTGTAGTAGATGGGCTGGATTTGGCACCATTTCGCGGATTTGCTTATGATGTAAGCAAATATGATGATATTGCAAGACTGTATCTGATTTCGGATATACTGATTACTGATTATTCCTCGGTATTCTTTGATTATGCAAACTTAAAACGTCCGATGCTGTTTTTTGCTTATGATATAGAAAAGTACAGAGATGTACTCCGTGGTTTTTATATTGATATGGAGAAAGAGCTTCCCGGACCGATTGTTCATACGACGGAAGAAGTTATTACTAAAGTTCAAAATCTTTCAGATGTCATAGGGCAATATCAGGAAAAGTATAATGTCTTTTATGAAAAATATTGCAACTGGGAGGATGGGGATTCGACGGAAAGAGTAGTACAGGCTGTATTTAAAAGAAAGGCGTAGGTTATGTCAAAGGTAAGTATTGTAATTCCTTTTTGGAAGGGAATAGCGTATTTGAGAGATTGTGTGCAGAGCATAGATAACCAGCAGCTTTCCGATTATGAAATTCTTTTAGTCTGTGATTCTGGCGCCGATGACATTCCAGAAGACATACAGAGACACCCGTTGATAGAGATAGAGCGGTTGAATGGAGAGCATCCGTTTGGACCGGGGCGCTGTCGCAATGTAGGCATGCGCCTGTGTCAGGGGAAATATGTATATTTTATAGATAGCGATGATTATTTGCTAGAGGGAACGCTTTCTTCCATGCTTGAATTAGCAGAGCAGAAAGAGGCTTATGCTGTTGCGGGGGCATTAGTTGGCAGTTGGTTCAGTTTAAAAAACTATCAGTCGGATCGAGTGGTGCAGGAATGTGATTTGTCGGGGATGAAACCACTGGATGAGGTTTTGGAAGAACGATTCCGCCGGAGAATTTCCGCAACACATTTACTGATAGAGAGAGACTTACTGGAGCAAAATGATATAACATTTCCGGAGCAGTTTTTGCATTACAGCGACATGCCTTTTGTTGTAAGGGTGTATCAGGTGGCTAAAAAAAGAGCATGGTATCAGGGAGAAGCGGTTTATGTATCCAGATATCATAATGATACGATTCATCTTCCTGCTCTTTCCGATACTATTACAAAGGAGAGTGCAGAGGCGTTTCTTTGCCGTTACAGAGAGTGCTGCTCTTTACTGTCTGCAGAGGATACGAGGTGGCAGGAGATACTGGACAGGCAGTTGATGACGTATGTGTTAAAGCAGTTTCCGGCTCGGATTGACAGGGAGAAAGTGCAGGATTTCTGCAAGGTTTTGCGGGAGATGAGTGATTTCCGAAAGAGGCAGAAGGAGTTTTCATTTTGGGAAAAAAGAAAATTGGGGGCAATTCGTAAAGGGAATGATAGGTTCGGGTGTCTGGCTGATAAAATTAGTACATTTCTGAAGAAGAAACAGGGAATAATCGGAAGCCGGATTCAGATATACCGGGTTTTTGAACATTTCATTTTTAATAAAATGCCAGTGCGAAAAGACTGGATAATTTTTGAAAGTTTTTTTGGGAAAAGTTATTCAGACAGCCCAAAATATTTGTATGAATATATGCAGAAGATTTATGGAAAGAAGTTCCGGTATATATGGGTGCTAAATCAAGGTTCTATCTCATTGAAAGAAAGTGGAAAACATAAAGTATGTAAAAGAGAAAGCCTTCGCTATATGTACTATATGTCGCGCTGTGGGTATAAGATATTTAATGTACGTCAGCCCGGCTGGTATAAGAAACGGCAGGGAGTAGTTTTTCTGGAGACATGGCATGGAACTCCGCTGAAGAAGTTGGGCTTTGATATGCGGGATGTATATACTTTTAATCAACGCTTAAAGATGGTACTTTATGAGCAGGCGAAGGAATGGAATTATCTCGTTTCAGCAAATCGTTTTTCAACAGATGTATTTGCGCGGGCGTTCGAATATAATAGAAATCAAATTCTGGAATACGGTTATCCAAGAAATGATATTCTGTATGCAGAGAATAAGGATGAGATTGCGGCGGAAGTAAAGCGTGAGCTTGGAATTCCAGAGGGGAAGCGTGTTATTTTATACGCACCGACATGGCGGGATAAGCAGTATTACGAATCCAATAAGAACGATTATCAGTTTTCGCTGGCGATTGACTTTAAGCGTCTTCAGGAGGAGTTTGGCAGGGATAGCGTAATTTTACTCCGGACACACTACTATGTGGCAAAGGTGCTGGATTTATCGGAGTATGAGGGCTTTGTCTATAGCGGTATAGATTATGAGGATGTATCAAGGCTGTATCTGGCGTCGGATATTTGCATTACGGACTATTCCTCGGTGTTTTTTGATTATGCAAACCTAAGGCGTCCATTGCTGTTTTTCGTATATGATTATGAAGAATACGCAGATGAGGTAAGGGGGCTTTACATTGATATGGAGAAGGAGCTTCCGGGGCCGATTTTAAAGACCAACGATGAGCTGATAGAGGCTCTCAGGGATATCTCCGCGGTGGAAGAAAAATATAGTGAGCGGTACGAGGATTTTTATAACCGTTTCTGTAATGTGGATGACGGACACGCCTCGGAGAGAATTATAGAAAAGGTCTTTGGCGAAAGAGAAAGTAAATGAAGGAAAAATAAGCAGGAAAGGGGAAATGAGAGTGGGCAGATGGCTCTATAGAACTGCAAAAAACATGGTAGTTCTTTTCTATCGTCTTATGTGCTGGCTGTTTCCGGTAAAGGCAAACCGGATTGTATTTGACAGCAGCTTAGGAAAGAGCTATGCGGGGAATCCCAAGCATATTTATGAGCATTTAGTAGCAAATGGGTATGACATTAAATGGGATTGTATCTGGTTTTATGAGAAAGAGAAATATAGTATACCCGGTATGAGCAGACAGGTACAGTACGGACGTATGCGTTATTTGTATTATATGGCGACTGCAAAGGTCTGGGTGTTTGACAGCCGTCAGCCGGAATTTCTTATACGAAGAAAGGGAACCTACTATATCCAGACATGGCACGGAACGCCTCTGAAAAAGCTGGCGCTCGATATGGAAGATGTATTTATGGTAGGTGAGAGTGATATTTTTTCCTATAAAGAACATTTTGTGAAAAATGTACACACGTGGGATTATCTGATTTCACAGAACCCATTTTCCAGTACGACATTCCAGAGAGCATTTGATTTTAAGAAAAAAATGCTTGAGATTGGTTATCCGCGAAACGATATTTTATTTCGCGAAAATACGCCGGAAAGTATGCGCAGATACCGCAGGAGTCTGGGACTGCCGTTGGATAAAAAGGTTATTTTGTATGCACCTACGTGGCGTGATGATGAATTTTCAGAAGATGATAAATATGAATTTCGTCCGCAGATTTCTTTTGAAACCCTGCAGCGGGAGCTGGGGGACGAGTACATTATGGTCGTCAAGTATCACTATCTGATTATGGATGCAGTGGACTGGTCGCCATATGAGGGATTTATTTATCATTTTGACCAGAGCCGGGATATCGCCGAATTATTTCTTGTATCCGACATATTGGTTACCGATTATTCTTCTGTTATGTTTGACTTTAGTATTTTGAGACGTCCTATGTTTTTCTTTGCCTATGATTTTTATAAATATAAAAATGAGCTTCGCGGTTTTTATTTCAGTTACCGGAAGGAGATGCCGGGACCGATATCGTCGACTACGGAGGAACTGATTGAGGATATCCGCACCTATGATGCGGCAGAATATGAGGAGCGCTACCGCAAATTCTGTGAGAAATATAACTCCATTGACGATGGAAAGGCATCCGGTCATGTGCTGGATTTGATTCATTCATTGATACCGCAAAAACGACAGGATGTGTTTTATGACGCAGAGGATTGTAATTAGAAGAGGAGGAAGATTATGGAAACGATTACAAGCTTTACAGTAGACCACATGAGATTGCTGCCGGGAATTTATGTCAGCAGAAAGGACAGCACAGGACATGATATTGTAACCACCTTTGACATTCGGATGACAAGACCGAATTTTGAGCCTGTTATGAATACGGCGGAGGTACATACGATTGAGCATCTGGGAGCTACTTTTCTTAGAAATCATAAAGAAATGGCAGATAAGGTTGTGTATTTTGGGCCAATGGGCTGCCGGACGGGATTTTATCTGATTCTTGCCGGTGACTATGAGTCAATCAATATCGTGCCGTTAGTGCGGGAAATGTTTGAATTTATCAAGGATTTTCATGACGAGGTTCCGGGTGCTGCGCCAGAGTGCTGTGGCAATTATCTGGATATGAATCTTCCTATGGCAAATTATCTGGCAGAGAAGTTTATTGAAGAAGTGTTGGACGGCATTACACCGGACCGTTTGGAATATTAGTATGACGGTGGCAGGTATCCTACCGTTTCTTGTCCGGGATATCACTCCCAGCGAAAAATAAATTGTTTTCTTCGTTTACAAAAGAATTCCACCGCCCTTCGCAAAACTCGTTGTCTGCACTGTCGTTTTTCCTGCCTTTTGGCAGCGTGGCGGCTCTAGTGAGAACGCACTGCCAAAAGGCAGAAAACGACAGCAGACATCTCAGACAATGCTCGGGCGGCGTATTTGTAAACGAAGGAAACATAATTTTTCGGGGAGTGATATAAGGACAAGAAACCTTAGGATATCTGCCACCGTCAATCTACAAACAGAATATTTTAAAGTCCCTTTGCATACTTATAGTAAAAATGATAGCAATAGCTTGTTTCAAAGGCAGGGACGGAAAATGTTAGAATGGGATAACCGGGTTCAGGATAATCACAGTGTGCAGGTTTTGAAAGCGGTTATTCCATTTTTTGATATTGCCATCGGCGAGACTGTGGATATGGAAGGGCTTTTGGGCGCTGTCCGCCAGTATGCGAGCAGGAAAGAACGACAAATCATTGATATGATTCTGCAGTTGTTTCAAATGCGCCGCATGATGTCCATGATGCAGATGATGCGGACGATGCAGGCGGCACAGGAAGCGCAGGGCGAGCAGGGAGCAGATGACGGCGGTTTCTCGCCGGATATGTTCGACATGATGAAGACAATGCTCCCGCCGGAACAGCAGGGGACGTTAGATATGGCGGCGGCCATGATGTCTATGATGCAGATGGGAGAGGGTGAAAACCCTGAGTCTGAGTCCGAACCGGAGGAGGAAGCTAGGGAAGAAGGACAGGATGAGTCAGTCAATTTTTGAACAGTATGATATTTTCAAGACAATGAATCCCATAAAGATTCAGGTAATGAAGGAGCTGGCAGAAAATATGAAGGGGAAGCAGATGAAGGACGCCGCTCCGCTTCTTATTGCAGCGAGCAATAAGCTGAAAAGCAATAATCTGTCATTTACCCCGGAGGAGGCCAGCGTACTCATGGAGATACTCACAAAGGATATGAGCCCGCAGGAAAAAGCAAAGGTGGAAATGATGAAAAATATTGTTCGAAAAAGGCAGTAGAACATTTTGCACTTTTATGATAAGATAGAGCTAATTTGCAATACAAGATAGAAATGAGTGATGGCACATGTCGGAAAAGTGGATTGAGTTAAAAAATATTTCAAAATCCTTTGACGGGGATATGGTTCTAGACCAGTTAAACCTTGATATTCATGAAAATGAATTTGTTACCCTGCTGGGACCGAGCGGTTGTGGAAAAACGACCACACTTCGTATTATGGGTGGTTTTGAAACGCCGGACGAGGGGCAGGTGCTTTTAAATGGATTAGATATTGCCCGTGTTCCGGCAAATAAAAGGCCAATCAATACGGTATTTCAGAAATATGCGCTATTTTCTCATATGGATGTAGCAGAAAATATTGCCTTTGGGCTCAAGATAAAGAAAAAGTCAAAAGAGTATATTGAGAAGAAAATCCGGTACGCCCTGAAGCTTGTGAACCTCGAAGGCTTTGAGAGGCGTATGCCGGATTCGCTGAGCGGGGGGCAGCAGCAGCGTATTGCCATCGCAAGAGCCATTGTGAATGAGCCAAAGATTCTTCTTTTGGATGAGCCGCTGGGGGCGCTGGACTTAAAACTGCGTCAGGAAATGCAGTATGAGTTAATCCGGCTGAAAGAGGAGCTTGGCATTACCTTTGTCTATGTGACGCATGATCAGGAGGAAGCCCTGACAATGTCTGACCGCATTGTCGTCATGAATCAGGGGTATATCCAGCAGGTCGGTACGCCGGAGGATATTTACAATGAGCCGCAGAATGCGTTTGTGGCAGATTTTATTGGTGACAGCAACATTCTTTCTGCTACGATGATTCGGGACAAGAAGGTTAATATTCAGGGGCAGGAATTTGACTGCGTGGACGTCGGATTCGGTGAGAATAATCCGGTTGATGTAGTCATCCGTCCTGAAGATTTAATTCTGGTGCCGCCGGAAAAGGGGATGCTGAGGGGCAGGGTGGTTTCTCTGATTTTTAAAGGGGTTCATTATGAAATGGAAGTAGAATCTCTCGGATTTACGTGGCTCGTACACAGCACCCATCTGGCAGAGGTGGGAAAAGAGGTAGGGCTGTTTGTAGATCCGTTTAATATACAGATTATGAAGAAGCCGGCGAATGAGGCGGAGGAGGCACTGCGTGATGAATAGTGAGAAAAAACTGCGGGTGTTTTCTTATCCCTATGTGATATGGATGGCAATTTTTGTCATTGTTCCCCTGATTATTATGGCGTATTACGGGCTTACGACGAAAGAGGGGGCATTTACCCTTGAGAATATAAAGAGTATTGCCGAGCCGGTTCATCTAAAAGCACTGTGGACGGCAATCCGGCTTTCTGTCATCTGTACGGCAGTCTGCTTTCTGCTTGCGCTTCCACTGGCGCTTGTGATACGGGGGCTTCATATTCGGAGCAATGGCTTTATTATATTCATCTTTATTCTTCCGATGTGGATGAACTTTCTGCTCCGTACTATAGCATGGCAGTCACTGCTTGAGAGAACCGGCGTGATTAATGCTGTTCTTTCTTTTTTCGGATTGCCGGAACAAAATATGATAAATACAGAGGGAGCAATTGTACTCGGCATGGTATATAATTATCTGCCGTTTATGGTGCTGCCTATTTATAATGCTCTCGCTAAAATCAGTCAGGACACGTTTGACGCGGCAAAGGACTTAGGCGCCGGCTCGTGGCAGACGATGCGTCGTATTACGCTTCCGCTAATTTTTCCGGGCATTGTCAGTGGAAGCACTATGGTATTTGTGCCGGCATTGACCACCTTTGCCCTGTCTGATTTGCTCGGCGGTGCAAAGATACAGCTTATTGGCAATGTAATTGAGCAGTCATTTACTACGGCAAATGACTGGAATCTGGGTGCAGGGCTGTCGTTTGTCCTGATGATTCTCGTGCTTGTCAGTATGGCGGTTATGTCAAAGTATGATAAGACCGGAGAGGGGGCAGGCATATGGTAAAAAAAGGAAGGATTGCCCGCTTTCTAGGCAAGTTCTATATGGCGGTCATTTTTATTTTCTTATATGCCCCGATTGTGACGCTTATCGTACTCTCGTTTAATGAGTCCAAGTTCCGGGGACATTTTAGTGGTTTCAGCCTCCGGTGGTATGGAAGCCTGTTTCAGGATGAGATGATTATGAATGCTCTTTTTACTACGCTCGTTCTGGCGCTTTTGTCAGCGCTGGTTGCGACGGTGTTTGGCACAGCGGTTTCTTTCGCAATAAACCGGATGAAACGGCTGCCGAAGACAGTTATGATGAGCATTACAAATGTGCCGATGCTCAATGCAGATATCGTTACGGGTATTTCACTTATGCTGTTATTTATCGCCGTGAACTATACGATGGGGTTTGCCAGTGTTCTTCTAGCGCACATTACGTTCAACATTCCTTATGTTATCCTGAGTGTCCTTCCGAGACTGCGGCAAATCAATCCGAATACTTATGAGGCGGCGCTGGATTTGGGCGCTTCAAAAACTTATGCGTTCTGGAAGGTTATTTTGCCGGATATCATGCCGGGGGTGCTGACGGGTTTTCTGCTGGCATTCACTATGTCATTGGATGATTTTGTCATTACCCATTTTACAAAAGGCGTCGGGGTAGATACGCTGTCGACACAGATTTATGCGGAGGCAAGAAAGGGAATCCGTCCGGAGATGTACGCACTCTCTACCATTATGTTTGTGACGGTGTTCATTCTGCTCATTTTTTATAACCGTTCAAAGGGAACGAAAAAGAGAAAAGAGTATGTAAGAAAAAGCGGAAGAGTGAAGTGGTATATTGGCTTTGCCTGTGTACCGGTTCTTGTGTTGCTTTCTTTTATCGGATACAAAAATTTTCACACAGAAAATACTGGGAAACTCAGTGTCTATAATTGGGGAGAGTATCTGGATCCGGAAGCGGTTAAGATGTTTGAGGAGGAGACAGGCATTGAGGTAACTTATGATGAGTACGAAACGAATGAAGCGATGTACCCGATTATTGCAAAGGGAGCGGCAAAATACGACTTGGTGTGTCCTTCTGACTATATGATACAGCGGATGAAGCAGGAGGGGCTCTTGGCGGAAATCGACTGGGACAATGTTCCAAACCGAAAAAACATTGATAAGGAATATTGGGAATTTGCCAGGTCATATGACGAGGAGAACCGCTATAGTGTACCTCACCTGTGGGGGACGGTCGGGATTCTTTACAATAAGAAGATGGTAAAGGAAAAGATAGATAGCTGGGGCGTGCTGTGGGACAAGAAGTACAAGGATAATATATTGATGCAGAAAAGTGTCCGCGATGCGTTCGGAGTGGCATTGAAGTATTTAGGTTATTCTCTCAATTCAACGGATGCAAAGCAGTTGGAGGAGGCAAGGGAGAAGCTTTTAGAGCAGAAAAAGTCCGGTGTTGTTCAGGCGTATGTGGTAGATGAGGTGCGCGACAAGATGATTGCCGGGGAGGCGGCAATCGGGGTAATTTATTCCGGCGAGGCACTGACCTGTCAGGAGTCGAATCCGGACTTGGAGTATGTCATTCCGAAAGAGGGAAGTAATCTATGGATGGATTCATGGGTAATTCCGAAAGGGGCAGAGAACAAGGAGAACGCGGAAAAGTTTCTGAATTTCCTATGCAGACCGGAGATTATGAAAATGAATTTTGACTATATTACCTATTCGATTCCGAGTACAGCAGGGAAAAATCTCATTGAGGAAAAGGAATATAGGGAGAGTGAGATTGCATTCCCGGCGCTGGACTCTCTGAAAGATTGCGAGGTCTTTCAGTATCTGGGCGCAGACGTGGATAAGGTGTATAACCGGATGTGGAAAGAGGTTATGTCGAGCTAACAAAACCACCCCAAAACTTTGGCGAGCAAAAGGGTGGTTTATCTATCTGATTAACTTGTCAACCCACCTTGTGGGCGGTTGTTCTTTTTCTTGGTTTTAATATAGCATATTCTTAATGTCTTTGCAAAAAGAAAAATTTTGTACCTGATCAGGCGCTGATATCCAGATTCTTCCCTGCGGACATCAGATAATTCAAATCCGCCTGCTTCTGCTCATAAGGGTTGACAGAGGAGGACTGTGCGCCTATGGTACGGCGAATCTTTGTATGAGTTGTGCCGCCGGACACATATACTCTGCCACACTCCGGGCAGATATCCGTGTGCAGTGTAATAGAAGCTGACACCAGTTCTTTTCCCTTTTCACTTCCCTCTGCAATCGCATTGGATAAATGCTCCCGCTCATGTCCCATAACGGCAGCAGGGGCGCTGTTTGGGCTGATATGGGTAGGTGTCTTAAAGGAAACGTCATTTTCATTGGAGCCATCTACATATTTGCGCTTTTTGCAGGTCTGACATTCGCCGCTTTCTGTGCGGCCAGACCGGGAAGCATTTTTCGCTCCATCGACAGCAGCCTGTGCAGTTCCGTCTGTTCCACGGTTTACAGTATCTGCTCCTCTGACACCCCGGACAGGCATGGTATTATATGCTGGATAAATCCCACTGACACCGGAGTAACCAGATACGCCGGAAATTCCTGAAATACCTAAAACACTCATAACTATGCCTCCTTTATATAAAAAAGCATTTACAAATCATAAAAATTGCAAATCAATATAGACAAAAAATATATAGTTATATACAATTATTATATTAGCTTTACGAGAAAAATGCAAGGAGAGGATAGAAAATAATGAAATTTTTTAATGGGCACTGGGAGAAAAGACAGGGCGTCAGCGTATACAATCCAAAGGAAGTTTATGAGTGGAGGCAGGAGGATGAGGAGTTCGTGTTTCTTGCCCCACATCAGCACATTCAGGGGCGTGGTATGACCTTGGACGGTGTGGTGCTGACTTTTCATATATCAGTATCACGTGAAAACATATTCCATATCGTTGTGGAGCATTATCAGGGAATACAGGAGTGCGGACCGCATTTTGTTTTAAACACAGAGAAACATTCTTTGCAGATGACGGAGGAACAGGAACGGTTTGTCATTCAATCGGGGCATAATGAACTTCATATCACGAGAAAGCCATTTAGTATGGAATTTTTCTGCGATGGAAAGCGAATGACTGGTATGGACTCAGAAGACTTTGGCTATGTCCGTACCGGAGATACGGGGGTGCTTTTATATGAAGAACAGGCGGAAGCCGTTTATATGAGAGGTGCGACCAGTCTTGCAGTGGGAGAGTATATTTATGGGCTTGGCGAGCATTTCGGGCCGTTTGTAAAAAATGGGCAGAGCATAGATATGTGGAATGAGGACGGCGGCACTTCCTCGGATCTGGCATACAAAAATATTCCCTTTTATGTATCAAACCGTGGATATGGCATATTCGTCAACCATCCGGAGAAGGTGTCGTTTGAGGTGGGGACAGAATGGGTAGAAAAGGTTGGCTTTTCGGTGCCGGGTGAGAGGCTGGATTTCTTTTATATAGGCGGAAGTAATATGAAGGAAACACTTTCTTTGTATACCGGATTAACGGGAAAGCCCGCGCTGCCGCCGGAGTGGAGCTTTGGACTCTGGCTGTCTACTTCCTTTGTGACAGATTATGATGAGAAGACGGTGACAGAAACGATAGATAAAATGTCGGAAGCGGGGATACCGATATCAGTATTTCACTTTGACTGTTTTTGGATGAAGGGTTACCACTGGTGTGACTTTCTGTGGAATGATGAAGTATTTCCAAATCCGGAGGCAATGCTTCGACGGCTGCATGATAAGGGAATACGGGTGTGCGTCTGGATTAACCCCTATATTGCACAGGCATCCGAACTTTTTGCAGAGGGCGTGGCAAACGGATATTTCATCAGGAAGGAAAACGGGGATGTCTGGCAGTGGGATAAATGGCAGGCAGGAATGGCAATTGTGGATTTGACAAATCCGGAAGCAAAGAGCTGGTATCAGGGGAAGCTGGAAACTCTTATGGATATGGGAGTGGACTGCTTTAAGACGGACTTTGGCGAACGTATTCCTTCGGAGGGCGTCGTATATTATGACGGCTCGGCGCCTTGTAAAATGCACAACTTCTATTCCTATTTGTATAATGAAACGGTGTACGATGTGGTAAGGAGAAAGAAGGGAGAAGGAGATGCCGTGTTATTTGCCCGGAGCGGTACAGCAGGGGGACAGAAATTTCCTGTACACTGGGGTGGTGACTGTTTCGCGCGTTATGAGGCAATGGCAGAAAGCCTGCGGGGCGGTCTGTCATTAGCGATGTCCGGCTATGGCTACTGGAGTCATGATATCGGTGGGTTTGAAGAGACTTCCACGCCGGACGTCTATAAGCGGTGGGTAGCATTTGGGCTTCTTTCCACCCACTCAAGGCTGCACGGCAGTGGTTCTTACCGTGTTCCGTGGCTTTATGGAGAGGAAGCGACAGCAGTGCTGCGGCATTTTGTACAGATAAAGAAACAGCTTATGCCATATCTTCTTGAGAAAGCGCGGGAAAATCATGAGACGGGTATTCCGCTTATGCGCGCTATGGTACTGGAGTTTCCGGATGAGCCAGCCTGCGCTTTTCTCGACAGGCAGTATATGCTTGGTGAGCGTTACCTTGTAGCCCCGGTTTTTCATTCCTCCGGCGAAGTAACGTACTATCTGCCACACGGTAAATGGAAAAATTATTTTACCGGCGAGGTCAGGGATGGCGGCAGCTGGCTTACCGAACTGGTGGATTATTTTACAATTCCTCTATGGGAACGGCTAGCCTGACAATGTCATATCGCACCTACTTTGGTACAGAGCAATTGCCTAATTATTTGTGGTAATATGGTGGGTATCCTACCGTTTCCTGTCGTTATATCACTCCCCGAAAAATAAATTATTTCCTTTGTTTACAAATACGCCGCCCAAGCACTGTCTGAGATGTCTGTTGTCATTTTTTTGCCTTTTGGCAGCCGTTTTCACTAAGGACCGGCGGGCGGCAACACTGCCAAAAGGCAGGAAAAACGACAGCAGACAGCGAGTTTGCGAAGGGCGGCGGAATATTTTTGTAAACGGCGGAAATAATTTATTTTTCGTCGGGAGTGATATCCCGTACAGGAAACGGCAGGATACCTGCCACCTCGATAGCATGAATGATTAAGTGGTTGTCGTAAGTCCGATATGACATTGTTAGGCTATAATGCGTACTCCTGTGTGATTTCAATGCTTGTATGATACAGGATATCCAGAGCAGAGGTGCCCAGATACAGCTCATAGGTGCCCGGGTTTGTAACAAAACATTTTCTTTTGATAGAATAGGTCGCGAAGTCTTTCTGTGTCAGAATCAGAGAGACTTCTTTTGTCTCAGTGGCTTTTAGGGAAATCTTTTCGAATCTCCGGAGAGACATTTTCGGCTGTTCCGGTTCCGGAATTCCGACATAGAGCTGCAGTGTTTCCTTCCCATCACGGCTGCTCGTATTTTGAATTTCGCAGGAAACGGTTACCTGTAATTCTCCAATACTGCTCATGTTTCGCTGTGTGACGCGGAAGTTCCGGCAGACAAAGGTACTGTATGAAAGTCCATACCCAAATGGAAATAGGACAGGAATATCTTTGCTTGTATAATAGCGGTAACCAACCATCAATTTTTCTGAATACGTGACATGGCGATGACCGTCCTCCCCCATTTCACCCGGATAGGAATGATAAGCTTCCGTCGGCGTGTCTGCGAGACAGAGAGGGTAGGTTTCAGTAAGCCTGCCGGACGGATTGACAGCACCGAAAATAACCTTCGCTATTGCATGGCCGCCGTTCATACCGCAGTAGCTGGTTGAAATCAGGGAGTGAACCTTATCAATCCATGGCATTTCAACCGGACTGCCATGAATCAGTATGACAGTAAGGTGTTCGGTAGCGTCACTGAGGGCAGTGATAACCTCATCCTGTCCGTAAGGGAGTTTCATATCCGTGCGGTCAAAGCCTTCTGTGTCATAGGCGTGATTCAGGCCGCCAATAAAAATAACCTCGTCATAGCCGGGTACGGCGTCGAGAACTTCTTTTAAATATTGTTTCCGTTTTGGAAGTATTTCGTTTTCAAACTGGCTCTGGTTCTCTGCTTTGCTATAGTCCGTCTGAAGGCTGTCTGCCTGCCAGTCAACCTCTCCGCAGACATTCTTTTCGTTATCCACATAATAGCCCGGAAGGAAATCACATCTGGCATTGCCTCCAAGCGCCATACGGATGCCGAGAAGCGGAGAGATATCATAGAGGGCTTTTACTTCGGAGCTCCCTCCGCCACAGGCATGTGTCCGGGTGGCATTATCGCCGACAACAAGTATTTTTTTCGGATTTTGTGTATTCTGTCCGGTGGATAGTGGCAGATAGTTTTTGTCATTTTTGAGCAGAACAATGCCCTCCTCAGCAATTTGTTCTACGATGCTCTGGTGTCTTGAGACGTTAAAGCAGCCCGGTCTTCTGACTGGTGAAAACATACGGAGATGTGACATTAGTGTCAGAATCCGTAAAACTTTATTGTCAATGGCAGATTCGGGAATCTCGCCACTTTTTATTTTTTCATGGAGAGGCTCAGCCAGCTTATAGTTATCAAAATCCGGTGTGACGGACATTTCCAAATCAACACCATAAAGCGCTGTCTGTTCAGTGTTATGCACGCCGCCCCAGTCGGAGACTACGACTCCGTCATAGTGCCATTCGTCACGAAGAATATCCTGCAGAAGTTTTTTGCCCTCGCAGCAGAAATCTCCGTCAAAGCGGTTATAAGCGCCCATGACAGTGAGGCTTCCACCTTCAATAAGAGCTTCGTGGAAAGCAGGCAGGTAGAGCTCGTACAATGTTTTTTCGTCCACCTCGGCCTCCACGGACATGCGTTCAAACTCCTGATTATTTAAGGCAAAATGTTTGACACAGGCGGCGACGTCATTTTCCTGAATTCCTCGAACCAGTGAGGTGGCAAGGGTACCCGTTAAGATGGGATCCTCACTCATGTACTCGAAATTTCTCCCACACAGGGGAGTCCGTTTTATATTGATGCCGGGCGCAAGGATTACGTCCTTCCCTCTGCCCCGCGCCTCGTTTCCTAGTATCTGACCGAAATAATAGGCGAGCTCCGGGTTCCATGTGGAGGCAAGACAGGTATTGCTTGGCAGCCAGGTAACATAATCACCAGAGTCATTGATTGGAGTCCAGTCGTCATTTTGAAATTCCTGCCGGACTCCGTTCGGGCCATCTGACATAACCAGCGGAGGGATGTTCAGACGTTCTATACCACCGTTTTGGAATAAACCGTTTCCGTGTATGATTTTAATTTTTTCTTCTATCGTAAGCTGTTTCAGTAAAGATTGTATATTTTTCAATTTGTAACCTCCTTTTTCATATTTTTCCCAATATTAAGTGTATCATATCATAAAGGTGGAGGAAGTACAATCGGTGTATTTTCAAAATAGGAAACCATTGTCAAATCTAATTTGCTTTTCCGCTATTCATTTGTTACACTTAAAATAATTATAATTGACCATGAAGGGAGAGTGCGTATGCTCATAAGTATAATAATGCCGTATGATAAGGGAATACATTTTTTGAGGGATGCGTTAGATAGCATAAAACATTCCTTGTCTGGATATACGAATTCGGAAGTCACGTATGAGCTTATCGTTGTCGTTGACAGTGGGGAAGGGAAAGAAGTGTACAGTAAAGAAGCCCTGCGTTTATTAGAGGAATACAGGAGTGCGTGTGAAGGGCTTATGGATATAAAAGCTATTTCGGTAAGTGGGGATAGCACGGTTGCCATGCTCAGAAATGAAGGAATCCGGGCAGCTGCCGGGGAGTATATATATTTTATGGATAGTGACGATTATATACTTTATGATACGTTTCGGGTAATGGCGGAGGCTGCCGCGACAGACCGTTATGATATTATAACAGGTCCCATTGAGCAGACGATGTTCAAATACTCAACCTATATAAGGGATAGCAGGGACAAAGAAATTGAGGAATCCGGGCAGCTGCAGGTGGAAGATAATATGTGTAGATTTCATCTTACTATCCTGAATAGTCTGATAAAAAGAAAGTATATGATGAGCGTATGCGGAGACGGCAATATGCTTGAATTTCACGAGGAAAATCAGTATTACTGTGATATGGCTTATACGGCAGTGTTGTTTGGCAATTCAGATAATATATGCTTTCTACAGGAAATGAAGTATATAAAGAGAGTTCACAATGACAGTATACAATTTCCGGCACTTGACCAGTTAGAGGTAAAAAATAGAAATGAGCTTTTCATGGATAGCCTCAACCATGCAGTTATGGCATCCGGAAGGGACGAGCTAATTGTAAATGTAGTAAAGAAAATAAAAAAGAACAGAGCGGCGGCGAAACGGAAAAACAGACTGAAACGTGTCCGGAATTTTTTTGCCCATCCGACATTCCTGTTTCGGATGATAGAAAAATATATATTCCGGCGTCTGCCTATGAAATCTAACTGGATTGTGTTTGAAAGTTTTCTTGGGAAAAACTATAGTGACAATTGTAAATATATTTATCAGTATCTGGCTAAGGAATACGGCAGTAAGTATAGATATATATGGGTAATAAACGATAAGAAAACGAACATTCCGGGTGATGTCACGAAAGTAAAATATCTTGGAATCCGATGGTTTTATTATACCTCGCGCGCCAGATATTATGTGAATAATATGAGACAGCCGCGCTGGATGTATCGGCGTGAGGGGAGCGTTATGCTTGAGACATGGCATGGAACGCCGCTCAAGAAGCTTGTATTTGACATGGATGACATACATGCAGCTACGCTGCGGTATAAGATGGATGTATATACCCAGTCGAGAAAATGGACGTATCTGATGTCTGACAATCCATTTTCAACAAAGGTTTTTGAGAGTTGTTTTCTGTACCCGAAGGAACGAATTGTTGAGATCGGATATCCAAGGAATGACATCCTGTATGCGCCGGACAGGGAGAGACGTGCGGCAGAGATAAAAAAAGGATTATCCATACCACAGGGGAAAAAGGTCATCCTGTATGCGCCGACATGGCGCGATGATGAATACTATGGGCCGGGGCGATATCAGTTTACCCTTAAGCTTGACCTCCGGAAGATGAAGGAGCGGCTTGGCAGCCAGTATGTGATTTTAATAAGAACCCATTATTTCATTGCCGATGCGGTTGATACGGCAGGGCTGGAAGGCTTTGCCTTTAACGTAAGCCGTTATAATGATATAGCGGAGCTGTACCTAATATCGGATATATGTATTACGGATTATTCTTCGGTATTTTTTGACTACGCAAACCTGAGACGTCCGATTTTGTTTTATGTGTATGATTTTGAAAAATACAGGGATACACTCAGGGGATTTTATATTGACATGAAGACAGAGGTTCCCGGGCCGCTCTTGTTTAATGAGCAGGAAGTGCTTGAAGCGATAGAGCATATAGATGAAATAGAAAATGAATACGAAACTTTGTACACGGCATTTTGTGACAGATTTTGCTGTATAGACGACGGACAGGCTTCCCGGCGTGCTTGCGAAGTTTTGCTGAATGAGGTATAATAATCCCAGTTTATGAATACAGGCAGGAGCATAAAAATGGATATTTGTAAAAAAATTGCAGAGGAACTGAAAATAAAAGTATGGCAGGTAGAAGCGGTCATTAAGCTCTTAGATGAGGGATGTACGATACCGTTTATCGCCCGCTATAGAAAAGAGCAGCATGGTACGCTGGATGATGAGCAGTTGAGAAATCTGGAGGAGAGGCTGACCTATCTGAAAAATCTGGAAGAACGGAAAGAAACGGTGCTGGCAAGCATTGAGGAGCAGGGAAAGCTGACCGAGGAGCTGCGGGAGCAGATTATGGCTGCCGAAACGCAGGTAGCGGTAGAGGATTTATATCGTCCGTACCGTCCGAAACGCCGTACGCGTGCGACGATAGCAAAGGAGAAAGGGCTGGAAGGGCTCGCAAATATTATTTTGCTCCAGATGACGGACAAGACGCTGGAGGAAGAAGCCGAGGCATATCTGGATGGGGAAAAGGGAGTCCTGACGGCTGAGGAAGCCATTCAGGGTGCTATGGATATTATCGCAGAATCCATTGCCGATGAGGCGGATTACCGTATGGCAATCCGGAAGACGACGATGGATAAGGGAACACTGGTATCGGTGGCAAAGGATGAGCAGGAAAAGTCTGTATATGAAAATTATTATGACTTTGAAAGCGCTATTTCTAAAATATCTGGTTATCAGGTGTTAGCGGTAAACCGCGGTGAGAAAGAAAAAATGCTGACGGTAAAAATCAATGCCCCGGAAGAGGAGATTCTTCGGTATCTGAACAAAAAGGTAATTACAAGAGAGAATGAGAATACCGTATCCTGTCTGGAGCGAACGATAGAGGACAGCTATAAGAGGCTGATTGCCCCGGCGATAGAGAGGGAAATCCGAAACGAACTGACAGAACGTGCCGAGGATGGGGCGATTCATGTATTTGGCAAGAATTTAGAGCAGCTCCTGATGCAGCCGCCGATTGCCGGAAAGGTTGTGCTGGGCTGGGATCCGGCATTCCGTACCGGATGTAAATTGGCAGTTGTGGACGAGACGGGAAAAGTATTGGACACAATTGTTGTATTTCCGACGGAGCCACAGAATAAAATTGCGGAGACCAAAAAGATTGTGAAAGCTCTGATTGATAAATATGATATCAGTCTGATTTCGGTAGGAAACGGTACGGCTTCCAGAGAGTCGGAGCTGGTTATCGTAGATATGCTGAAGGAAATCGATAAGCCGGTGCAATATATTATTGTAAATGAAGCGGGAGCTTCCGTGTATTCGGCAAGCAAGCTTGCGACTGAGGAATTTCCGAATTTTGACGTCGGACAGAGGAGTGCGGTGTCGATTGCAAGGCGATTGCAGGATCCGCTGGCAGAGCTTGTTAAGATTGAGCCAAAAAGCATTGGCGTCGGGCAGTACCAGCACGACATGAACCAGAAAAAGCTCAGTGAGGCGCTTGGAAATGTGGTAGAGGATTGTGTCAATAATGTAGGTGTGGATTTGAATACAGCTTCGGCTTCTCTGCTGGAGTATGTGTCAGGCATATCCAAACCGATAGCCAAAAATATTGTATCCTACAGGGAGGAAAACGGACGGTTCACAAGCCGCCGCCAGTTATTGAAGGTTGCAAAGCTGGGGCCGAAGGCATATGAACAGTGTGCTGGATTTATGCGGATTTCAGATGGGAAAAACCCATTGGATGCCACGAGTGTACATCCAGAGTCCTATGAAGCGGCAGAAGGGCTTCTGCAGACGCTTGGTTATACCCCGGAGGATATCCGGGGAGGGCTGACGGGGCTTTCCCTGATGACAAAAGATAGAAAGAAGCTGGCAGATAAGCTTGGAATCGGAGAGATTACGCTGGATGATATAATTAAGGAGCTGGAAAAGCCGGGCAGGGATCCGCGTGATGAAATGCCGAAGCCGATTCTTCGTACCGATGTGATGGAGATGAAGGATTTAAAAGAAGGCATGATTCTGAAAGGAACAGTGCGTAATGTAATTGATTTTGGCGCCTTTGTCGATATCGGGGTACACCAGGACGGGCTGGTTCATATATCCAAGCTGACGAACAAGAAATTTGTGAAGCATCCACTGGATGTTGTCAGTGTCGGAGATGTCGTTGAGGTAAAGGTGCTGAGTGTGGATATGCAGAAGAAGAGGATTCAGTTATCTATGATAGTTTAAGAAATGGAGGCAGCCATGAAAAAGAAGAAATTAGTTGCAATTATCTGTGCGGTATTGATACTGTTTCTTACCGCCTGTGGTGAAAAGGAGAATACAGAGGGAAATGATGTTACGGTAAAAGAGCCTACAGTCAGTTATTCCCAGAGTGAACATTATAATATTCCGGATGATGAGTTTATACGCGGGGATAGTTTGAGTATGCCGGAGCTTGAGCGGAATATGAAAGGGATTCCGGCTATGTATATGTTAGATACAGGCACGAATGATGATGGAAAAATGTATGCTCAGGTTGTTGAGTATTCGTTAAATAAAGAGGACGACTGGGATATGCAGGTCTTCGCTGAGAAGTCTTTGACAAAGCTGTTTAAGGAGAAACGGGAAAAGGGAGCCGAAAGCATAGTGATAGATTACATTGTCAGAGGTGACGATGGGAATTTATATGCGCTTATGGCGGCTGGTTCAGAAGTGCCGAGACTGGAAGACAGGGGCGCCTATGATGGGATGAGTGGCTATGAAGCCGGGGGCGGCGGAAAGCAGGATGACAAAGATAAGGAGCAGAGTAATATATCCTATTCTGTATTGCAGATAGGAGAGGACGTAGATAACATTCGTGAAACGCCGTTACAATTTGCTGCCGAAATGGAGATTACTTATGAGAAAGTTCCGGTAACAAAGTTCCATGTCTTTGAGGACGGTTCGCCGATTCTTGTTTTTCAGAACAGTACAGCGGCCCAGTTTAGCATAGAAAATGGGGTGCAGACGTCAACGGAGGAAAATGTTCCGGACAATGCCCTTGATAGAAATGCTGCATTTGGAGCACAGGAGGTTATTTATTATTCTTCCGCAGCGAAAAGTTTCGGTGTTTTGGATTTAGATACGATGTCGGTAACAAAGAACTTTGGCGGCGAAATGGGTGAGAGTGAGAAAGGAAAGGAATGGTATTATGATGTCTGTGGGGATAATTCACAGATATATGCCTTCAATACTTCTGGTTTATACCAAATCCGCGAGTCAGGGAAGCAGTTTTCGGCTGTTCGTCTGAGTCTGGATAATTCATTTTCAACTCTTGAGAATGTGACTATTTATGATGTTCTGGTAGATGAGAATGAAGCTGTGTATGTGCTTATGCGTAAGGAAGCAAAAGAAAGCACGGAATATGATGAACAGTGGGAATTTGGCGTTGAAAAATTTGAAAAACAAAAATAAATACATTTATAACGAGAAGATGGAAGAAAGAAATGGAGAGGATTATGTCAATCGAACTGGATGTAAAGCTGGATAAAAAGTCGCTGGGCAGTTTTTTGCTGTATCATAATTATGCCAGACCGGCAGGCATACTTGGCATTGTAATCAGCATCGCGGCGGTCGTAGTTTTGTGTTTAAAATGGAATTACTGGACAATGACGCAGAGAGGGATTCTTTTTGTTCTAGCCCTGCTGTTTACGGTTTTTCAACCGATGATGCTTCTGTGGAAGGGAAAGAAACAGTTGAGTCTGGAGGAGTTTCAGCAGCCGTTTCATTATGTTTTCAATGATAAGGGTGTGGAAATCAGCCAGAATGATGACAGACAGGAATTTTCATGGTCTGAGATAAGAAAAATTACTTACCGTTCCCATGCGGTTTATGTTTATATGTCTACTGTCAGTGCTTTTGTACTGCCCGCTTCCCAGTGTGACGGGAGATTTCAGGAGCTGGTTGGCATGATGAGGGAGCATATGAAAAAATGATGACAGAAAGTTTTTGTGAGCAGGATACATTTCAGATAGGTGTCAAGCTGGGGAAAAAGGCTTTACCGGGCGAAATTTTCTGCCTTGAAGGGGAGCTCGGAGTCGGCAAAACGGTATTTGCGAAGGGCTTTGCAAAGGGACTTGGCATTGACGAACCGATTACCAGTCCGACCTTCACTATTATTTGTGAATATGAGGAAGGAAGGCTGCCGTTTTATCACTTTGACGCATATCGGATTGCGGATTCAGAGGAAATGTATGAGCTTGGATATGAGGGATATTTTTTCGGCGAGGGCGTCTGCCTGATAGAATGGGCGTCACAGATAGAGGACTTACTGCCTCCGGATTGTAAAAAAATCCATATTGAAAAGGATTTAGAGAAAGGCTTTGATTATCGCAGAATAACGATTGAGCAGACAGGAGATGGGAAATGTGAAAATACTGGCTATTGACAGTTCAGGGCTGGCTGCCACGGTTGCCTTACTGTGCGATGGGATTTTGACCGGGGAATATACAATTCATAATAAAAAAACACATTCGCAGACATTGCTTCCGATGATTCATGACATGCTGCAGATGGCTGAGGTGGATGTAAAGGAATTGGATGGGATTGCAGTGGCAGCAGGACCGGGTTCATTTACCGGACTCCGGATAGGAGCGGCGACGGCGAAAGGGCTGGCGCAGACATTAGCGATTCCCATTGTCGCAGTACCAGCTCTGGAGGGACTGGCATTTAATGTAGAGGGCACGGAAGCACTTGCCTGTCCGATTATGGATGCCAGAAGGAATCAAGTATATTATGGTATTTATAATGTGAAAGGTGAGTGCCCAGAGGTTATTGAAAATCAGTCGGCGGCGCCGATAGAGGAGGTTGTCGAAAAGTTAAATGAGCTGGGAAGGGATGTAGTTTTTATCGGGGATGGTGTTCCGGTATTCCGAAATCAGCTGGAACAGACATTAAAGGTGCCTTTCCGGTTCGGTGCGGATAGTGTCCTATATCAGAGGGCATCGTCGGTGGCGGCATTAGGAAAATTTTATTTTGAAAAAAATTGTCAAATGGAGGCAAAGGATTTTGCCCCTGTCTATCTCCGGATGTCGCAGGCAGAGCGTGAGAGGATGGAGAGAAAAGGAAAATAAATCATGCAGTGGTAAATATTACATGTAGCATAAGGGATTTCTTTTTGTTATAATAAACACAGCTTATATATGAAGGGGGAATCCCAGTGGCGGATAAGGAATATTTCTGCAATGTGTGTGGAAAAAGGTTGAACTGCAAAGATGGGGTTTTGCAGGAGGACGCCTTATTTGTGAAAAAGAAATGGGGGTATTTTTCAAAAAAGGATTTGGAAATTCATGAGTTTGTAATATGCGAGGATTGTTATGACGTCATGGTAGCCGGATTTACAAAGGATATCTCAGTTTCACAAAAAAGCGAAGTGTTGGATGATTAATTTGATACCGTCAGGCGAAAGCTGTTGAATGAAGTGTTTTCTGATTGAAGACGTTTCATTCAACAGTTTTTTTGATTTGTAAAAAGGTATGGGGTATGTTAAAATAGAAATGAGCATAAAGAATGGAGGAATTACCATGTTGGATGTTTGCCTATTGGGGACAAGTGGGATGATGCCGCTGCCAAGAAGAGCGTTGACGGCGCTCATGACTCGGTTTAATGGCAGCAGTCTCTTGATTGACTGCGGCGAGGGGACACAGGTAAGCATTCGCGAAAAAGGATGGAGCATACATGCGATTGACACGATTTGTATTACCCATGTACATGGCGACCATATTAGCGGATTGCCGGGACTTTTGCTTTCCATGGGAAATGCAGAGCGTACCCAGCCATTGACAATTATAGGTCCGAAGGGGACAAGACGAGTGGTGGAGGCATTGCTGATTATTGCGCAGGGGCTTCCATTTGAGATTCAATTTATCGAACTAACAGAGAAGTTCCAGTGTATAGAGAGAAATGGTTACCTGCTGGAAGCTTTTCGTTTGAATCATACAGTACCTTGTTATGGGTATAGCCAGATTATTTCCCGCGCGGGGAAGTTTGATGTTTCAAGGGCAAATGAAAGTCAGGTGCCGATGAAACTTTGGAATCCGCTGCAAAAAGGAAAAACAGTAGAGTACGAGGGGAAGATATATTCTCCTGATATGGTACTTGGCCCGGTCAGAAAAGGTCTGAAAGTTACATATTGTACAGACACCCGCCCGGTTCCGGAGATAGCCCAGAGGGCAAAGGACGCCGATATTTTTATCTGCGAGGGGATGTACGGAGATGAGGAACAGGGTGCGAAGGCACGTGAGAATAAACATATGACTTTTGCAGAAGCGGCAACGCTCGCAAAGGAGGCCGGGGTGGCAGAGCTATGGCTCACCCATTACAGCCCATCGCTGATACGGCCGGATGATTATATAGAAGCAACGAGAAAGATTTTTCCAAATACGAAGCCGGGGAAAGAAAGAAAAACGGCGGAACTGAATTTTGAAAAGGATATATAATGAGAGAAAAGGAGGGGGATTGTATGGACAGTAAGTCACGGAAAAATATGAAGAAGAACATGACGGCGTTTTCTTTTGTCATGTGTATATTCATCATTGGGGCTATGGCAGTGTATTATCAGTATATGAAAAAACAACAGCAGACGGCAGTACAAACTCCGACCACGGAGGTAGAGAAGTTAATTGCAAAGGATTTTGAGATGGGGTATCCGGAGACACCGGTTGAGGTAATGAAGCTGTGGGGCAGGGTAAACCAGTGTATGTATAATTCCACGCTGAGCGATTCGCAGTTTACCTCCTTGTTAAAACAGCTTCGCACAATGTACAGCAATGATTTGTTGAACGAAAATAAAGAAGAAGAGCATAGCAAGAAGCTTAAGGCAGAGATAGAGGAGTTCCAGTCGAAGAAGGGGAAAATCGTCAGCTATTCGACCGATACTGGCATGACAACACGTTATCAGACGATCAATGGAAAGGAATGTGCGTATGCCCGTCTCTCTTTCTTTGCCAATAAGGGCGGCGGTTATGTGAAAATTTTTCAGGATTATGTTCTTGTCAGAGAATCTGGTAAGTGGAAAATTTTGGGCTTTCAGCCGAATGAAGAAAAGTCCGCCAAAAAAGGAGAAAAGTAAGTGGAAAAGAAAGAGATAACAATGCTTGCGATAGAGAGTTCCTGTGATGAAACGGCAGCGGCAGTCGTCGTGAACGGCAGGGACGTTCGTTCCAATATAATAGCATCACAGATTGATGTTCACAAATTATATGGGGGAGTCGTGCCGGAAATAGCTTCCCGCAAGCATATCGAAAAAATAAATCAGGTCATTGAGGAGGCTCTTACCGAGTCCGGGAAAACGTTAGAAGATATGGATGCCATCTGCGTCACATATGGTCCGGGACTGGTTGGAGCTCTCCTTGTTGGTGTAGGGACAGCGAAAGCAATCAGCTATGCGGCGGGAAAGCCTTTAATCGGAGTGCATCATATAGAAGGGCATATTTCGGCCAATTATATTGCAAATCCGGATTTGGAGCCGCCTTTTTTGTGTCTGGTCGCATCCGGCGGACACAGCCATCTGGTCGCTGTCCGTGATTATGGGAAATATGAGATTTTGGGAAAAACTCGTGACGATGCTGCCGGAGAGGCATTTGATAAGGTGGCAAGGGCAATTGGGCTTGGCTATCCGGGCGGCCCTAAGATTGACCGTCTGGCAAAGGAGGGCAACCCGGACGCGATTGAATTTCCCCGTGCCTCTATCGAGGGAGCGCCTTATGACTTTAGCTTTAGCGGCGTGAAATCTGCGGTTTTGAATTATATAAACGGATGCAAAATGAAAAACATTTCGTATTCGGAGGCAGATATTGCAGCTTCGTTTCAGTGTGCGGTAGTGGATGTTCTTGTAAGCCATACCATGCTGGCAGCGGAAAACCTTGGCATTGAAAAAATTGCGATAGCAGGCGGGGTGGCCTGCAATTCGGGGCTGCGGGAAGGTATGGAGCAGGTGTGCAGTGAAAAAGGATATCGGCTGTTTCTTCCACCGCTGGTTTTGTGTACAGATAATGCGGCTATGATTGGGGCAGCCGGATATTATGAATATATGAACGGCGTGCGGCATGGGCTGGATTTGAACGCAGTTCCGGGGTTGAAGCTGGGCGAGTAGCAGGATACCTGCCTGCTTGAAAGAGGAGGAAAGTATGTTTTTTCCTGGGAAGATAGTGTCATTCATTGCCGATGAAGATTATGAAATTGATGATATAGGAATGTCTGGTTCTTCTATTTTAATTTTTGAAAATAAGGTTTTAAAGGCGCAAAAATATATAGAAGAAGCGAAAAATGAATATCAGATGATGAAGTATTTGCATGAAAAATACCTGCCGGTGCCCACTGTGTATGCCTATGAGGAGACAGAGGACACATCCTATCTTTTGATGAGTAAATGTGATGGACAGATGGCATGCTGTGCTGCGTATATGGAGAATCCGGCGCTACAGTGCAAGCTGCTTGCGGATGGCCTTAAAA
Source organism: Lachnoclostridium sp. UBA3262 (assembly GCA_002362575.1). Taxonomy (GTDB): domain Bacteria; phylum Bacillota; class Clostridia; order Lachnospirales; family Lachnospiraceae; genus Eubacterium_F. The sequence goes on from DEUM01000068.1 coordinate 33,467, forward strand.
AGCTGTGGAGTGTGGATGTATCGGATTGTCCTTCTGACCAGCGCCTGTCTCGTAAGCTTGCGGAGGCAAGGTACAATGTAGAAAATGGCTTAGTGGATATGGATAATGTGCAGCCGGATACGTTTGGTGAGAATGGTTTTCGCAGTCCGGAGGAATTGCTGCAATGGCTATATGATAACCCGCCGAAGGAAGAACTGGTTTTGTCTCACGGGGATTACTGTCTTCCTAATATATTCGGTATACGGGATAAGGTGACAGGGTATATTGATTTGGGCAAGACCGGTATAGCTGATAAGTGGTGTGATATTGCAATATGTTACAGAAGCCTGTTGAATAACTATAGAGGGGTGTATAGTGGAGATGAGGAAAAGGACTATCCGGATTGTGACGAGCTGCTTCTTTTTCGCGAGCTGGGGATAGAACCGGATTGGGAGAAGATTCGCTATTATATTTTGCTGGATGAGTTGTTTTGATGGGGGTGTCACACAATTTGCGAAAGAATTTCAGCAGGGGTAAACGCCGGAATGTCAAACTCCTCAAAATCTTTTTTGTTTCGGGTGACAATACAATTGCAATGAATCGATTTGGCACAAGTAGCGACGAGACAGTCTTCAAAATCTTTCGCTTTCTTCTGATAAGCAGTAAGAATATCATCATTAGTAACACTGCAAATATTGACGATATCTAAAAGTTTTCCAATTGCTTTATATGCAAGTTCGGTGCTGTGTGTATACTTTCTCACAAGATAATAGATATCGGTGACAGAAGACGCAGATACAAATCCATCTATTTTATGTTCCTCACAAAAACTTAAGACTTTATAAGAATCAGCAATAAAGGGCTCTCGTTCAAGCAATACATCTAAGATTATGTTAGTATCACATATTATTTTCATATTTTGATAACCGCTCCTCTCGTAAAGAATTCATATCAATATCAGAAGGAACGTCTTTTAGCATCCCACGGAGGGAATCTACAGCAGAAATACGTGGACTTACAACCTTTGCAATTGTTTTTCCGTTACGAGTAATAAAAATATCCTCTTTGTCAACCAACTCCATATATTTTCCGAAATTGGTTTTAAATTCTGTTGCTGTGACGGTCATATTTAACTCCTCCCTTCATATATTTAAAGTCTGTCTTTATTATATGTGATTCATTCTATAAAATCAATAAAATCATGTAAAAGATGGTTATTTCGTGTTCCCTTAATATGATAATATGCTGTCGCCGTGGTCTTACGCCATGCACCTCGCATCCTTCGGATGCTCGGTCTAATGCGAACTTGTTCGCTATGCTGTCGCCGTATAAAAAAGAAACCAAGTAACAATTCTTGTGTGAGCAAGCTCCCACCGAATTGTTATTTGATTTCTTTTTTGCATGGCTTGTAACTTCCTGCAAAATTTGCTTGACAGGTGGGGAAGGGGAATGATATACTATTCAAGCAGTCTTGGAGAGGTGTCCGAGTGGTTTAAGGAGCCGGTCTTGAAAACCGGTGACTCCGAAAGGGGCCGTGGGTTCGAATCCCACCTTCTCCGTTTGGCGAAATGCCATAAAATTGAATTATTTTTACATTCAGCTGGAGAAGTACCCAAGTGGCTGAAGGGGCTCCCCTGGAAAGGGAGTAGGTCGTTAATAGCGGCGCGAGGGTTCAAATCCCTCCTTCTCCGTTCCTAAAGTATATCGGAAATGTATTTAAAAAAACGGAAAATACCTAAAAATGGCGTTTTCCTTTTTTTCTATAAATAAGTATATCACTTAAAAATCACCCATTAACAACTGAAAATCGAGGAGGAATGGCATGAAAACAATTATTACAATTCAACACACGCAGTCTATTCATCATACGAATGGTATGGTGGGTTCATGGACGGATTGGGAACTTTCTGAATTAGGAATTGAGCAGGCAAAGAAAATCGGTAAAAAGTTGAAAAATGAATTAGCTGGAAAAGATTTTGTTATATATTCATCTGATTTAATGCGTGCAAAACAAACGGCAGAAAATGTTGGCAGATATTTGGGTATCATGCCGGTTCTAGCAAAGGAATTGAGAGAAAGAAATTTGGGCAGATGTTGTGGAAAATCAGTACAATGGCTAAGAGAGAATCAGGAGATGCAAGAAAAGACAGTAGATGACAGATTGTTTTCGGACGCTGAAAGCCGCAGAGATGAGTGGAATAGATTAAAACCGTTCTTTGATGAAGTAATGAAAAGTGAAAAGGATAACATAATCATTGTTTCGCATGGTGATTTATTGAGTGTATTTAATGCTATGTTTATGGGCCTAGAAGTAGAGAGCATAAACGATGTGGAAGTGTTTGGTCTGCCCGGTGGAGTATCCTATATGTTTGAAAATGATGAGGGAAAGCGATATATAAAAAGAATAAGCGATATGTCGTATGTATCGTAAATCAGAAGACAGATTTAAGGCAAATATTACAGACGGAGGATGCCTATTATGCAGGATATTTTAACGTACGCAAAAGATAATATTACTTCCTTTGAACAAGGCGGCGTCTCATCAAATGAAATTCGTATCTTCACGTATAAGGGGAAAAAATACATTTTGAAAACTCCGCTAATGGCGGGAGACAAATTGTCACCATTCTGGTTAATGATGAGGAATATATTTTATTTTACTTTTGAGAAGCAAAATTCTGATTTCGAAAATGTCTATAAGGCACTGAAGGATAATCCACATATTCCTGTATCACCATTTGTAATAGCGGATGAAGAAGCCATGATATTTGAATTTGTGAAGGGAAGCTCTTGGGATAAAGACGAATTTCCGAAAGGAAAAGAAAATGCTTATAGACTGGGACAATATGTAGGCTACAATCATCAGATTCTTCACAAAAATTGTGGGATATTGGGAACGGAAGATGTAAAAGACTTTTTTTCCATTGCGCTATTACATATGGAGGAATGTATCAATGCTCACTGGAATAGTGAGGAAATGATTGATAAAAAAGTGAGGGCATTTTTTAGGAAGTTAAAGGAGCGCCATTTTAAAAGCAGCAAATATTCTCTTATCATGGTGGATATGTGCGCAGACCAGTTTCTTTATGACGGAGAAAATATTGCCGCCTGCGTGGATTTGGATGCTTATGTAATTGGCCCGGTGGAATGGGAGCTTAGTTTTTTGCACAAACAGGTAGAGGACTGGGAGAGTTTTACAGCAGGATATGAAACATATCAAAGGATGCCTGCATTGAATGAATTATCAGATTTTTTCTTTTTCATAATGGCACTAAATTCATATGGGAATAAAGTTGAGATAGATGATTACTGGTCTGTTTTTTTTACAGAATCTTTTTAAGTATTTAAAAATCAACTCAAATTTGTTTGAAAAGTATTGACAAAATACAACTCGTTTGATAAGATACTATTCGTTGACAAAAAGAAGACTTAAAAATTAGTCAAAAAAAGTGTTGACAACAGTAAAATTATCTGATAAGATAATATTTGCTGACGCGATACGAAAACCAGTATTGCTCAGACAACAAAGTAACCGTTTCCTAGAGGAAAAACGGTGAATCGAACC
>DEUM01000055.1 GCA_002362575.1 Lachnoclostridium sp. UBA3262
CCGTCCATCTGAGCAGCACCGGTAATCATGTTCTTAACGTAGTCAGCATGTCCTGGACAGTCAACGTGTGCGTAATGTCTTTTCTCTGTCTCATACTCAACGTGAGCTGTAGAGATTGTGATACCACGCTCTCTCTCCTCTGGAGCCTTATCAATGTTCTCGAAATCAGTAGCTTCGTTTCCAGATACTCTCTCTGCAAGTACCTTTGTGATAGCTGCTGTCAGAGTTGTTTTACCATGGTCAACGTGGCCGATGGTACCAATGTTACAATGCGGTTTACTTCTTACATACTTTTCCTTAGCCATTTCTAAACGTCCTCCTAACATTTTTTAATATAATTTTAATTTAGAAATTTTAGAATCTGATTTTAAATTCCCTATGGACTCATTAAAATCCATTCCATATATAAGCTTCATTATAGGGGAAACTTTCCAAAAAAGCAAGCCCCCTTTTGTCTGTTGCATAAAAATATTTTATTTAACGTTTTTCTGGTCCAGAACCTTATCCTGTACATTCTTCGGACATTTCTCATATCTCTCAAAGAACATAGAATAGTTACCACGTCCCTGTGTAGTTGAACGGAGCTCTGTTGAATAACCAAACATTTCAGCCAGCGGAACAAATGCCCGGACGATTTTACCACCGCCGATATCATCCATTCCCTCAATCTGACCACGTTTTGCGTTCAGGCTTCCGATAACATCGCCCATGTATTCCTCCGGCATTGTTACCTCTACCTTCATAATCGGCTCAAGCAATACGGCATCACCCTTCTGCATAGCCTCTTTGAAGGCCATGGAACCGGAAATGTGGAATGCCATTTCACTGGAATCGACCTCATGGTAAGAACCGTCATAGCAGTTTGCATGAACACCAAGTACAGGGAAACCTGCGAGGATACCTGACTGGGCAGCCTCCTGAATACCCTGATCTACAGCCGGGATATATTCCTTCGGAATAGCACCACCGACAACTGTGGATTCAAACTCATATGTCGTTTCGCCATTCGGATCAATCGGTGTAAAGCGTACACGGCAGTGACCATACTGACCACGACCACCGGACTGCTTCGCATACTTCGAATCAACCTCAACCTCTTTTGTAAATGTCTCCTTATATGCAACCTGAGGAGCACCTACATTTGCCTCTACATTAAACTCACGAAGCAAACGGTCAACGATGACATCCAGATGCAGCTCTCCCATACCGGCAATAATTGTCTGACCTGTTTCCTGATCTGTATGAGCACGGAACGTCGGATCTTCCTCTGCCAGCTTGGAAAGCGCCTCGCCCATCTTACCCTGATCGTTCTTCGTCTTCGGCTCAATAGCAAGCTCGATAACCGGTTCAGGGAATTCCATGGACTCAAGAATAACCGGATTTCTCTCGTCACAGATAGTATCACCTGTTGTCGTTAATTTAAAACCGACTGCTGCTGCGATATCTCCGGAGTAAACTTTGTCTAACTCGCTTCTCTTATTTGCGTGCATCTGTAGGATACGTCCAACACGCTCTTTCTTTCCTTTTGTTGCGTTCAATACATAAGAACCAGAGTTCAATGTACCCGAATAAACACGGAAGAATGCTAACTTACCAACAAATGGATCGGTCATAATCTTAAATGCCAGAGCGGAGAACGGTTCATCATCGGATGAATGACGAACAATCTCGTTGCCGTCTTCATCTGTTCCCGTAATATCCGGAATGTCTGTCGGAGCAGGCATATACTCAATAACACCGTCCAACATCTTTTGAACACCCTTGTTCTTGTAAGCAGAACCACAATACACAGGAACTGCCTCACAAGCAATAGTGCCTTTGCGAAGAACCTTTTTCAAATCATCAATAGATGGTTCTTCCCCTTCCAGATACTGCATCATCAAATCGTCATCCATATCACAGATTTTCTCGACCAGATTATTGTGCCATTCCTCTGCAAGGTCTTTCAAATCATCTGGAATCTCTTTGATTTCAATATCTTCGCCTTTATCATCATTATAATAGTATGCTTCCATCTCGAACAAATCAATCAGTCCGATAAAGCTATCCTCTTTTCCGATTGGAATCTGAACCGGAATTGCATTCTTGCCCAGACGGTCAATAATCGTCTGTACAGAATAAAAAAAGTCTGCACCCATCTTATCCATTTTATTGATGAATGCCATACGCGGTACGTTGTATGTGTCAGCCTGACGCCATACGTTCTCAGACTGAGGCTCAACGCCTGCCTTTGCATCAAACACACCGACTGCTCCGTCCAATACACGAAGTGAACGCTCTACCTCAACAGTAAAGTCAACGTGTCCCGGAGTATCAATGATATTGATACGATGCTCTAACGCACCCGGTTTTGCCTTGTGATGGTCCTCCAATGTCCAGTGGCATGTAGTCGCAGCAGAAGTAATGGTAATACCTCTTTCCTGCTCCTGCTCCATCCAGTCCATTGTGGAAGCGCCATCATGAGTCTCACCGATTTTATAGTTGACACCGGTATAATACAGAATACGCTCTGTCAATGTTGTCTTACCAGCATCAATATGAGCCATGATACCAATATTTCTGGTACGCTCTAATGGGTATTCTCTTCCAGCCAAAGCTAGTTCCTCCTTTTTCAAACATCAAATACACAAAACTGCTCTCTTACCAACGATAGTGTGCAAACGCTTTATTTGCCTCAGCCATCTTGTGCATATCTTCTTTCTTCTTTACAGATGCGCCAGTATTATTCGCAGCATCCATAATTTCATTGGCAAGTCTCTCCTTCATGGTCTTCTCGCCTCTCGCACGAGAGTACGTTGTCAACCAGCGCAGAGCCAGCGCCTGTCTGCGGTCAGGACGAACTTCGATTGGAACCTGATAAGTGGAACCACCGATACGTCTAGCTTTAACCTCTAGCTCAGGCATAACATTGTTCATTGCCTCATCGAATACTTCAAGAGCATCTTTTCCTGTCTTTTCAGCAACGGTTTCAAATGCTCCGTACACGATTTTCTGAGCAACGCCCTTTTTACCATCCAGCATAATATTGTTAATAAGCTTTGTCACAACCTTATTCTTATAAACTGGATCTGCCAATACATCTCTTTTCTGAATATGTCCTTTACGTGGCACGTTACTTCCCTCCTTAATAATTATTAATTCACAGGTACTCACGACTTGTGTCCGCACCAGTTTAAATCTTGCTCATTGTTTTATATACTTACTATTTTATATATAAGATGCAAAAATTAATCCGGTACTTTTTTAATTAGCTTATTTAGCAGCTTTCGGTCTTTTTGCTCCATATTTGGAACGAGCCTGCTTTCTGTTCGCAACACCTGCTGTATCCAAAGTACCGCGGATAATATGATATCTGGTACCCGGAAGGTCCTTGACACGTCCGCCACGAATCATAACAACGCTATGCTCCTGAAGGTTGTGACCTTCACCCGGAATATAACTTGTTACCTCAATACCGTTAGAAAGACGAACTCTGGCAATCTTACGAAGTGCTGAATTCGGCTTCTTCGGTGTAGCAGTACGAACAACCGTACAAACACCACGCTTCTGCGGGGAGCTTGCATTAACCGACTTCTTCTTTAAAGAATTGTAGGTTGACTGCAGTGCCGGAGAATTCGATTTCTTGGCAACCGATTTTCTTCCCTGCTTTACTAATTGGTTAAAAGTTGGCATTAATTTTCACCTCCTGTTTATGAATTTTTGTGCATATGCGTGCAAAAACGCATGCTAAATTATTATAGCGTGCGTTCTTTTCTTTGTCAAGTATTCTTTTTCGTGGCTTACAATAGTTCAATTACCGCAGCACCGGAAAATCAAACTTCTCCAAAATTACCGGCAAGGGATTGTAACTCTGCACTGCCATCAAGACCGGACTCTGTCTGACATATCCCGCCACTGTCTGGCACCACGGCTCCGTCTGAAAAGCTCCTATCACTAACAGCAATACCCATACGAAAATAACCCCCATCGCTCCCCCGATCAGCGCACCGCCGATTTTATTCAGAGTGCTGACAACCGGAATGTGGTCGATGATTTTTAACAGCCCGGCAACAACCGATAAAATAATTCCCGACAGGACAAAAGCTGCGGCAAACGCAATCCCTTCCTTTATAGCCACTGTAGACGGAATCATTTTTAAAATCAGTGGCACCAGTATAATTGACAAAACCAGCACCAAAACAAACCTCACCATCGAGTAAATTTTCATTACCAGTCCTCTTACCGCCCCCTCAAAGGCGCTAAGTAAAATTATGCCTAAGGCAATAAGCTCCGCTATTCTTGCTTCCATACCGTAATCCGTTCCTTTCCGCCAGCCTGTCAAATTGTGCGTCGTTTCAACTCTCAGCCGCCCAGCTTTATCTTCTTGATTGATTCCGTGTCAATCAAAGTATAAATGCTTCCATTCTTCGTTGGAAATATACCGTCTATTTTATCTTTAAACTGATAAGAGAACTTATCCTTACCATTTGCCCTCACAATGTTACAGCTATGATTCGTCTGGAAAATAATTTCTTCATTATAAATATCCATCTTGGCAAACTCATAAGAAATATCCCTCGTCAACTCTTCCTTACCCTTTCGGTCATACAAATGCAGTGTCTGTTTCTCTTTCTTCTCCCCACTTCCCGTCACCACTGCAATATATTTGTCGCTGTACGCCATACTGCGGATTTCCTCATCAAACCTTTTTTCAAACAAAACCTCCGGCTGTTTCATCCGGGTAAAAAGAGTAAATCCTTTTTCATGGAAAACGGCAGCCTCATCCTCACCGACAAACTCAATGCGGGAAATGGTTTCCTCGCCAAAGGACTTGCCTCCTACCATCGTATTTTTGTCCTGCCCCACCTCTGTAAAATTATAAAAACTGACTTTATTTTCTATCGTATTCCCCTGCACAACCATGTAAGCACTCACAATACTGTTGCCATCCGGTGAAATATCAAAGTCCAGCGGATACCCCTCCTCACTGACATTCGTAGGGATTTCTACCAGCAGGCTGTCTACACTGCTGTACGGGTTATAAATATTCAGCACATTGGAATCACTGTCCTGCAAAAGTGCCGCCACAATTCCTTGTCCTGCTACCTTTGCGCGGACAATGGGCAGAGTCGTTTCAAGGCTTGTCCCCTCATCCTTCCCATTGTACACATAAAATCGCTTGCCCAAAACATCTGCTACGGATACATAATCTCCGCATATGTCTATCTGCGGCTGTTTCATTTCATACCCACCGTTCCACAAATTTTTACCATTGTTATCCAGCGCACTGATTCCACTGCGGCTATACTTTATCAAATCTCCCTTGAAATAGCAATAGTTCACATTATTGCTATCACTCCGGGCCACTGTATTCTGCACTTCATAATTATCCAGACACCGATTCCCCATATAATAGGAAAGAATAAGCAGTATCCCGATTCCTAAAATAACTACCAGAGCCACGATACCAATCATATATTTCGTTTTCTTCCGTCCCTGCTTATCTGCATTATGTACAGTATTTATATGAAACAGCTCTGCCACGTCTTTTCCTCCTCATATGTTTGTATCAATTAGTATACCATACAGCGGCTTCACTTCGCAACCGGACTTTGCCCCCTTGTACGGCAATCGCTTCTTTTTGATTTGGGTGGCAGGTATCGTTCATTTTTGCCCAACATATCACTGCCAACGAAAAAATAAATGATTTCCTACATTTGCAAAAACCTTCCGCCGCCCTTCGCAAAACTCGCTGTCTGCGCGGTCATTCTCTCTGTCTTTTGCAGCGTTGCCGCCCGCCGGTTCTTATGCACCACTTTGACCACTAATTACTGCGGGCAACACCAAAGGTGTCCAACCATGGAAGAAGGATGAAAAAACAAATTTATTTATTTTTGCCATCCTTCTTCCATGGTTGGATGCTTCGCATCTGCCCGCAGTATAAATTGTCTGACCAAAGTGTGGTGCATTAGCACCGTTGCGTGGCGGCTTTAGTGAAAACGCACTGCAAAAGACAGAGAAAATGACGACGGCAGACATCTCAGACAATACTTGGGCGGCGTATTTGCAAACGTAGGAAATAATATTTTTTCGGACAGTGATAAACGAACAAAAACGATACGATACCTGCCTCCCTAAGAAGCGAAAAAGGCGATTGCCCTAGCGCCCCACTGTCGGCGTAGGCGTCGGCGCCAAAGACGACGATGGCTGACCGGCTGGCGAAATCCCCCCCTGCGACGCCGATGCAGGCACAGCGGTTGGAGTCGCTGCCGGAGTCGGATTGCCAGAAGGAGCAGGCGTCACCTTTACAAGGTTGCTTCCCATTGTTTCTACGCTTGTAGTATTACTGTTTTTTTGCTCCCCCAAAGCCAATTCCTGTAACGCATTCACTTTATCCTTTACCTGATTCAACGTATTTTGGTTACGCAATGCCGCCACCCCTACCAGAATCGCAATCATTGCAATCATTGCTCCGAGACTATAGCCGATGTGCGACTCTCTCTGCTGCTGCCGATTTTTGTTTTTCTCCTTTTCCTCCATAATTCCCCGGATATTCCGGACAACGCGGTCATCCTCCTGCTCCACGATATGTACATGGCGGTTTGCCTCTTTCTCCATATAATTCAACATTTCGGGGTTTTTTTCATAATAAATGTAATGCCCTTTTTGCCTGACAAACTGCCCATTCCGATATAAAAAGAAGCTGTCCTCCCGCTCCGTCTCATCATACACATAGAGAACCTTGTCCCTGTGCTGAAAATTCCGCTTGTGTATTTCAATAAGCCGGGAAATATCCTTCACAGAAAAATTTCTGCCGGAAAAATACCAGCCTATAATTTCCAAATCCGTAAAGTTTTCCTTGATTTCCGTATAAACCCGGTTCCACATATCATGGGAAAACTCCGGTCCCGTTCTGTCTGCAAAGTTTGGAATTTCCACAATTCCGGAAATCTGGTATATTTTTTCACTATTATAAATGAAAGTATTTCCAAGAAGTACGGCGCCCTTTTCTCTGTCATGCACCTGTTCTCCCAGACTCTTTGCAAACCGTAACACATAATCTTCCATATAAATTCTGTCCCGCCCCGGTATATCACCAATCTGCCGGACACTTTTAGGTTTTTTCCACTGCATACTAATCCTCCATTCTAAACGCCGTTTTTACTGCTAATATACCACAGAGAACATGCCGATTTTGTCGATTTATATACGCAGAAAATATATTTTTTGTTTCCGGTATTTATGCCGTTAAATAGGGTTTAAAAAACAGATTTTTGAGAATACTTCTACTAGTACAAAGAAAAACCGTTTGACGGAAACCCAATAAGAAATATCAGAAAGGTAAAAATAGATTATGATAAAATATTTTAATCCCAGCCAGAACCAGTCTCTCTATGATTTCACAGCAGACTTGCAGGACCTGCTCGAAAAACATGATTATATGAACCGGGAAATCGTTCTTATCTGTATCGGCTCTGACCGCGCTACCGGCGACTGTCTCGGTCCTATCGTCGGGCATAAGCTCCGGCTTCACGAACAGCGCTTTCATAAAAAAGGCTTCCATCTCTATGGCACACTGGAAAAACCCATCCATGCCAAAAATCTGGAAGCTACCGTAGGTTTTATTCAATTGTATCATCCGGGTGCACTGATTATCGCCATTGACGCCTCGCTTGGCGTTTCCAACCACGTCGGCTACATCACACTGGGCGAGGGCCCGCTCAATCCGGGCGTCGGAGTGGATAAAAATCTGCCTGCTGTCGGCGACATCTTTATCACTGGCATTGTCAACCTTTCCGGCTACGGCGGACAGCTGCTTCTTCAGACCACCCATCTGAATCTCGTCATGCAGCTGGCAGACTTTATTGCACTCGGGCTATACCGCTGTCTGCTCCGCTCAAAGTTCCGTCCTGCCCTCCAGCGCGCGGAATAAGGTCATCTCATCAATGAATTCCAGCGCGCCGCCTACCGGCACACCGCTGGCAATTCTCGTTACCCGTATACCCGCCTGTTTCACATATTTGCTTATCCAAAGGGCTGTCGCCTCGCCCTCCACCGTTGAGTTTGTCGCCACGATTACCTCTGACACTTCCTCACGCTGGAGACGCTGCATCAGCTCTTTTAATTTTAAATTTTCCGGCTGAACCCCTACCATAGGGTTTACCGCCCCATGCAGAACATGGTATACACCGTTATACTGCCCCGTCTTTTCATAGGCCGCCAAATCACTCGGCTCCTCCACTACCATAATCGTAGACTGGTCGCGTTTCGGGTTACTGCAAATCTGGCAAATCTCCGTATCCGTCAGATTGTAACATTTTTTACAAAAACATATTTTCTTTCTCGCTGTCAAAATGCTGTCCGCCAGATGCTCAACCCTTTTCTCCGGCATGTTCAATATATGAAATGCCAGCCGCTGTGCCGACTTGGGGCCAATATTCGGAAGGCTCGCCAGTTCTTCAATCAGGCTGTTTATCGACTCACTGTAATAATTCATCAGAATGGGAATCCTCCACCCAGATTCAAGCCTCCGGTAAGCGCTTCCATGGATTTCGTATTATCTTCTTCCAGCTTGCGGAGCGCTTCATTCGTTGCCGCCACAATCAAATCCTCCAGCATCTCAATATCATCCGGATCTACTACTTCTTCACTCAGCTTTACAGAAATAACTTCCTTCTTTCCGGAAACACGGACTGTCACGGCGCCACCTCCTGCGGTAGCCTCATACTCCTTTTCTTCCATTTCCTTCTGTGTTTCTTCCATCTGGCGCTGCATCCTCTGTGCCTGCTTCATCAGGTTATTCATGTTTCCAGGCATACCGCCTCCCGGAAATCCTCCACCACGTCTTGCCATGTCTCAATTACCTCCGTTTTTTGTTTGATGTTATTCCATCATCTCTATCTCTACATTTTTTATTATATTCCTGAGCTCAGGAAAGGTATTCAATTCCTGTCTGTTTTCCACAAACCGGACTTCCACCCGTATTTCCCTACCGGTCAGCTGTCCTGCTGCCTCGATTAGTTCTTCTTTATTTTCCTCTTTCTTAAAAAAGTCCGCCGGCGTCGCCTGTGAAAATGCCATAATGAGCTCTCCCGAATCCGAAACCGACAGCGTGACGTCATTTAGCATCCCCTTTGCTACCGGATTCATCCGTCGCAAAATCTGCTGCCAGTTTGCCACGACCTCCCGCACATCCTCCGGCACCGCCTCCGGGCGGATTGCCTTCTTCGGGATCTCCGGCACCGCCTTTGCATCCCCGGATAACGTTCCGCCCTGCCCCGGTACCGCTGCTGTCAACGCCCCTGAAGCAATGGTCTCCTGCAGAGAATCATTTGCCTCCTCCAGATTGTGAAGCCGGTTGATAAGCGACTCATAGTCCTTTTCCATCTGGGGACGGCATAGCTTAATCAACGCCACCTCCAGCATGACACGCTTATTATTACTATATCTCATATCGTTTGCTAACGCAGAAAGAATACGGATATAACGAAAAATCATATCCACCTCTACCTGTTCTGCGTAGTTTTCCAGCTCCTGCAGATTTTCCTCCGACATATCCACGAGCTGCCCAACCTCATCTGCCGTTTTGACAACCAGAAGATTTCTCAGATACCAGACAAACTCATTGACAAACTGTGTCAAATCCTTTCCCTGCTCTGTGACATTATTGACAACCGCAATCACATCTTCTACATGATTATGCACCAGTGCTTCCATCAATTCGTGATACACCGCCTGATCAACTGCCCCAAGCACTTTCAAAACATTTTCGTATGTCAGCTTTTGCCCAAAATAAAAGGAAATGCACTGCTCTAAAAGACTCAGCCCGTCACGCAGGGCGCCGTCCGCCTGCTTGGCAATGTATTGCAATGCCCTGTCCTCTGCCTCGATTCCCTCGGTATCCAGCAGCTCCCGCAGGCGCTCTGATATCGTTTCCACACGAATCCTCTTAAAATCATACCGCTGGCACCGCGACAAAATCGTCAGTGGTATTTTGTGCGCCTCCGTCGTCGCTAAAATAAAAATCAGGTATGAGGGCGGTTCCTCCAATGTCTTCAGCAGTGCATTAAAAGCACTTACCGACAGCATATGAACCTCATCAATAATATAAACCTTATATTTTCCCTCCGCAGGCGAATACTGGACTTCATCAATAACCTGCCGGATATCATCCACGCGGTTATTTGAAGCGGCGTCAATCTCTACGACATTCATAGACGTCTGGCTCTCAATCGCCCGGCACATGGCACACTCACCGCAAGGACCGTTCTCACCCGGATTTTCACAGTTTACTGCCTTTGCAAATATTTTTGCCACCGTCGTCTTTCCTGTTCCCCGTGTGCCGCAGAATAAATAGGCATGTCCAATGCGCTCCGCCCGAATCTGGTTATTCAGCGTCGTCACAATATGTTCCTGCCCCTTTACACTGGAAAAATCCTTCGGGCGGTATTTTCTGTATAATGCCTGATATGACATCGCTCAAATTCCCTCCATCGCCATCTCATGACGTTACTGTATTACATGACTGACCGCTTTTAGTCGCCGAAACTGATACCTAGGTTTTTTGCTTCCTTTATAATAGAAGAATTCGGATCTACCATTTTCAATTTTCCTGCCACCTCGCCGAGTGGAACCGGAATAATTTCATCATTTTTAAAGCCAACCATGTAGCCGTATTTTTCTTCCAGAATCAACTGTGCCGCTGCCGCGCCGAGACGGCTTGCAATCACGCGGTCATACGCACAAGGGCTTCCTCCCCTCTGGGTATGCCCCGGAACTGTAATACGAATTTCCTGTCCGGTGCGTTCTTCAATCTCTGCTCCAATTTTATAGGAAACGCTTGGGTACGGATTATTTTTCAGTTTTGCCTTCAGCTCTTTTTTCGACAAAGCGGCATCCTCTTTGGAAATCGCTCCCTCTGCCACAGCAAGGATTGAAAACCGTTTGCCGGCTTCGTTCCGCTTCTGAATCGCATCTACGACCGCATCAATATCATATGGGATTTCCGGGAGAAGAATAACGTCCGCTCCCCCTGCAATACCTGCATGAAGCGTCAGCCAGCCAACCTTATGTCCCATTACTTCAACAATAAACACCCGTCCGTGGGAATACGCCGTTGTGTGAATACAGTCAATCGCATTTGTCGCAATATCCACTGCGCTCTGGAATCCGAATGTCATATCCGAACCCCATATATCATTATCTATCGTTTTCGGAAGACTCACTACATTCAACCCTTCTTCACTCAGCATATTTGCCGATTTCTGGGTACCGTTGCCACCCAGAACGACTAAACAGTCCAACTTCATCTTATTATAGGTGTTTACCATAGCAAGAACCTTGTCCATTCCGTTGGCGTCCGGCTTTCTCATATTTTTAAACGGTTGTCTGGAAGAACCAAGAATCGTTCCTCCCTCCGTCAGAATTCCAGAGAAATCCGACGGCTTCATCTTCATGTATTTCTCATACATTAAACCTTTATATCCTTCTAAAATACCATAAATCTCAATATCCGGATCCGCATTGTAAAGTGTCTTTGCCACGCCGCGCATCGTAGCGTTCAGCGCCTGACAATCGCCACCACTGGTCAAAAAAGCTACTCTTTTCATAACTGGTCTCCTTCCATAATTTTCATAAAAAAACAATTCCTATAATATTCTACCCCATTTTTCATTTTATCGCAACGAGAAAAAGAGAAATCAGTTGCATTTTCTACTTGGATATATTAAAATGAAATTACTGATTTTTGTTATAAAGCCCACCCGGCAGACATGGGCTTAAAACGAAATATAATATGAAAGGATGGTTTACAAAATATGACAAACAACATGCCTAAAACGAAAATTGGAATTGTGGCTGTCAGCCGCGACTGTTTCCCGGAGTCTCTCTCCGTAAACAGAAGAAAAGCTTTAGTTGAGGCTTACAACAAAAAATATGACGCAGAAGACATTTATGAGTGCCCAATCTGCATCGTAGAAAGCGAGATTCACATGGTTCAGGCGCTGGAAGATATCAAGAAAGCCGGATGTGATTCCCTCGTTGTCTATCTTGGAAACTTCGGACCGGAAATTGCCGAGACACTTCTCGCTAAACATTTCGATGGCCCTGTTATGTTCTGTGCGGCAGCTGAAGAAACTTCTAAAGATGGCGGTCTGGTTCAGGGACGTGGAGACGCATACTGCGGTATGCTGAATGCCAGCTACAATCTGAAATTAAGAAACGTAAAGGCTTACATACCAGAGTATCCAGTAGGAACAGCTGAGGAATGTGCTGATATGATTCATGAATTCGTACCGATTGCACGCACGATTGTAGCATTAAACAACCTGAAGATTATCAGCTTTGGACCTCGTCCACTCAACTTCCTTGCTTGTAATGCTCCGATTAAGCAGCTTTACAATCTGAATGTTGAGATTGAAGAAAACTCCGAATTAGACTTGTTTGAAGCATTCAATAACCACGCTGGCGATTCCCGTATTCCTGAGGTTGTTGCCGACATGGAAAAAGAGCTTGGCACAGGTAACAAAAAGCCGGAAATCCTTGAGAAACTTGCTCAGTATGAGCTGACACTTCTTGACTGGATAGAGGAGCATAAAGGCTACCGCAAATACATTGCCATTGCCGGAAAATGCTGGCCGGCATTCCAGACACAGTTTGGTTTCGTTCCTTGCTATGTCAACAGCCGTCTGACCTCCAGAGGTATTCCAGTTTCCTGTGAGGTTGATATCTACGGATGCTTAAGTGAGTTCATCGGCTCTGTCATCAGCCAGGATGCCGTTACTCTCCTTGACATTAACAACTCCGTACCGTCAGATATTTATGAGGAAGATATCAAGGGCAAATTCGACTACACTGCTACAGATGTATTTATGGGCTTCCACTGCGGAAACACAGCTTCCAGCAAGCTCTCCTTCTGTGAGATGAAATACCAGATGATTATGGCTAGAAGCCTTCCGGTAGAGGTTACAAACGGAACTCTCGAGGGTGATATCGTTCCTGGCGATATTACATTCTTCCGTTTACAGAGCACATCTGACGCAAAGATTCGTGCTTATATCGCAAACGGAGAAGTTCTTCCGGTTGCTACACGTTCCTTTGGTTCGATTGGTATTTTCGCTATCCCTGAAATGGGACGTTTCTACCGCCACGTATTGATTGAGGGCAACTATCCTCATCACGGTGCTGTAGCATTCGGTCATTACGGAAAAACTCTGTATGAGGTATTTAAGTATATTGGTGTTCCGGTTGAAGAAATCGGCTTTAACCAGCCAAAGGGTATGCTTTATAAGACAGAGAACCCATTCAAATAAGATTTAAAGGGTAAAACTTTTTATATCTGATTTAATTGAATTATAAACAACCATAGTAAAGCGGCTCGCTTGCGAGTCGCTTTCTATCAATGAACTTTCGGAGGTACATTATGTATTACATTGGTGTTGATTTAGGAACATCCGCAGTAAAATTACTGCTTATGGAAGGCAATGGGAAAATCTGTAACATTGTTTCCAACGAATATCCATTATCTTTCCCACAACCGGGCTGGTCAGAGCAAAAACCGGAGGATTGGTGGGACGCTGTCGTTGACGGTGTGAAAAAACTGGTAGACGGCTTCGATGCTTCGCAGGTAGCCGGCATTAGTTTTGGAGGCCAGATGCACGGCCTTGTTATTCTCGACAAGGAGGATAACGTAATCCGCCCGGCCATTCTCTGGAATGACGGACGGACATCGAAAGAGACAAACTACTTAAATGATGTGATTGGTAAAGATAAATTATCGGAGTATACCGCAAACATTGCATTTGCCGGATTCACTGCTCCAAAGATTCTCTGGGTAAAGGAAAATGAGCCTGAGAATTTTACTAAAATTGCTAAAATTATGCTGCCAAAGGACTATATCGCCTACAAGATGACAGGCGTTCACAGCTGCGACTATTCCGATGCTTCCGGCATGCTCCTTATGGATGTTAAAAACAAATGCTGGTCAAAGGAAATGATGGAAATCTGTGACGTCAAGGCAGAACAGCTTCCGAAATTGTATGAAAGCTATGAAGTTACCGGCACTCTGACAGAGGAGGCCGCTTCCGCTTTAGGACTGACGACAAACTGTAAGGTTGCTGCCGGCGCAGGCGACAACGCTGCTGCCGCTGTCGGCACAGGAACAGTTGGCGATGGTGGATGTAATATTTCCCTCGGAACCTCCGGTACTATTTTCATCTCCAGCAAGGAGTTTGGCGTAGACCGTTTCAATGCCCTACATTCATTTGCACACGCGGACGGAAATTATCATCTGATGGGATGTATGCTGAGCGCTGCTTCCTGTAATAAATGGTGGATGGATGAAATTATAGGGACAAAAGACTATGGCAAAGAGCAGGAACCGATTACAGATGACAAACTCGGCGTTAACAATGTATTCTATCTGCCATACCTGATGGGTGAGCGCTCCCCACACAACAATCCGGACGCAAGAGCTCTCTTTATCGGCATGTCTATGGATACAACGAGGGCCGACATGACACAGGCTGTGCTGGAGGGTGTTGCCTTTGCTATGCGTGACTGCTATGAGATTGCCAAAGACCTCGGCATCAACATTACCGAGACAAAAATCTGCGGCGGCGGCGCTAAGAGCCCTCTCTGGAGAAAAATCATGGCAAACGTGCTGAACATCAACGTGAACATCATTGAAAGCGAGGAAGGGCCGGGACTCGGCGGCGCTATGTTAGCTGCCGTAGCCTGCGGAGAATACTCCTCTGTTCAGGAAGCAGCTGACAAGATTGTCAAGGTTATCGGAACAGAAAAACCGGATGCTGCACTGGCTGCTAAGTATGATGAACGCTACAAGAAATTTAAAGAAATTTATCCTACAGTAAAAGCACTGTATGATACATTGAAGGGATAAGCATGAAAAAGTTATTTCCTATCCTCCTTTTTCTGGTAACTGCACTCACTTTGACAGGGTGCGGTTACCAGAAACCTGAAAAATATTCGATACAGGAGCTTTCTGTCGACTCAATTACTACTGTGTGCAAGACCGACTGCAGTCTGTCAGACGTCAACGTCGCCACAACGGATTCCAGTTGTTCTGCTTCCTACGAGTATACGGATGTGGCAGAGGACAAAGGTGTTGCGGACGCAAAAACTTATCACGAATATCTGAAGGCAGAGAAAAGCTGTGTAAAGATTGACGATTTTGAGGAAGCAAAAGGCACTTACACTGCATATATTGGAAATCCTGACGTTGCCAGACAGGTAATACAGGATAACGCGAAAAATAAAAAAGACAGTGTGGATAACAAAGAAAATGCGAATAATAAGAACGGCGGCAAAAAAAAGGAAGAATTGATTGCTGCCGGATTTTCCATCAAAGTAACCTTTACCAAAGACTCCTACACGGTAACAATGACGGACAACGTTGTTCTCAATGATGTGCTGGTACCACAGTCAAAGTA
Source organism: Lachnoclostridium sp. UBA3262 (assembly GCA_002362575.1). Lineage (GTDB taxonomy): Bacteria > Bacillota > Clostridia > Lachnospirales > Lachnospiraceae > Eubacterium_F. Next base: position 15,429 of record DEUM01000055.1, read on the forward strand.
GAGCTTTTGTTTTTTTAAAGGAGGTTCGTTTATTATGTCTGAAAACTACAGCATTAAAGACCGAATCAAAGATATCATTAACGGTACTACCGATTCCGAGCGGGCCCGTAAAGCAAGCATGCAGGGGCAGATAGACCGGGCAGATGGCATTTTCCAGCTTCTACTCCTCGTCTTTGGCCTAGGATTCTGGATTGTTATGATATTAAAATATTTCTTATAGAAAGAGGGGTGCCCGCTCGGGCATCCCCTTTTTATATCTTTTTTACTTTTTCTTTACCGTTACCTTACAGGTCGCTTTTATTTTCTTTGAATATTTTACCGTAATCGTTGCCTTACCTTTTTTCTTCGCCTTCAGCTTTCCTTTCTTAGAAACGGTAACGACCTTTTTATTTGAGCTTTTCCATTTCAGCTTTGACTTCGCCAGTTTCACAGTCGCCTTGTTATTTGGCTTAACCGTTATCTTTAACTGATATTTCTTACCCTTTTTCAACGTCAGCTTCTTCTTGTTCAGCTTAATCTTTTTAACCGCCGGAGTCGGTGTCTTCTCCGTTCCCGGCCTTTTCGTCGGTCTTAAAATACCGCCCGGCTTTGTTGGGGATGGTTTAGAGGATGCCGACACATCCGGCTTTGCCGATTCTGCTGGTTTCACCGTTGTCAGCGTTTTCAGGTTTGTCCCCTTAACCTCAATGTGGTTAATTGCTGCCTCACCGCTGGATGGGTTTGCATATAAATATACCGGTGTCTCTGCCGTTGAAGACACACTTTCCAGCGACGCCAGCTCGATACGAACCTTAACCAGCTCCTGATTATCTGCCGCTGCCGGCAATACTCCGCTGATTTTCGTCATTTCCTTATTCTTAGCCAATGATATTTTGGCATTTGCGTCAGTCAAAGCAGTGTATGTTGTACTATCTCCTACAGCATATGTCAGACGGTAATCTCTCGGGCCTTTCTTGGATGCACCAACATAGGCAGAAAACTCTACATCCTTATGTCCTTTTGTCGATACCTGAACTTCAAAATACGGAACCGTTCCCTCTGTCCACATATTTTTCTTTGTCGCCGCCATAATTGGAGTTACCTTCTTCTCGCCATCCATCTTATACTCCGGAGAAGGATTGTCAAAATCATCCGAAGACCACTCCAACGCTTTAGTTTTATCTCCTGTTATGGAAGCAAACAATGTTCCGGTACCTGTCGTAAATTTGTACCCATCCGTTTTATTTCCATATTTTGATTCCTTTAAGTCCAGCTCTACCGACGCCCCGGATACCACTGCTCCGGACACTACCTCGGTATCTGTATCCGTAGCCAAATCCGTATACTCATAATCCAGAGCCGCTATCGTCTCCTTTGTCGGTCCCTCCGCCTTTACGCCTCCTATGTAAGCAAGTGAAAAGACAATCATTACCGCCAAAACACCTGTTGCCAGTTTTTTCATTAAAAAAAACCTCCTTTATTCTTTTGTTTGATTGTGATATATATAATATGTCACAATTTTTTGGTTTCTGCAATTTTTTACATAATGGAATTATGCAGGCGCTTGTGATAAAATAAATTCACTAGACATTTCCGCAAATCATAGTTATATCTACAGCGCGGATAAGGAGGCAGATGGAATGGAATTTAGTGTAGGGCAGAACATCCGGATGAAAAAGGCACATCCGTGTGGCGAGAACCGCTGGGAGATTCTCCGGGTTGGCATGGATTTCCGGTTAAAATGCACCGGCTGCGGCAGACAGGTTATGGTTCCCCGTAAGCTGGTCGAAAAAAATTTTAAAGGATTTTTAGAGTAACAAAAAACTTTCCTTGCAATTACGGTTTTTACGTGCTATAATGGAGTTCCGTGATGTAAAAATCATAATTCCTTGTTCTTTCCGGCATTGGAGAGAGCCAGAGACCAAAAGGAGGTGCAGGCAACTATGAATAAGTACGAATTAGCTTTAGTTGTTAGTGCAAAAGTTGAGGACGAAGTAAGAAATGCCACCGTCGAGAAAGCAAAAGAGTATATTACGGCTTTGGGCGGAACAATTACAAACGTCGATGAATGGGGCAAGAAAAGACTTGCTTATGAAATTCAGAAGATGGGTGAAGGCTTTTATTACTTTATTCAATTCGATTCCGAACCAAGTGTTCCGGGCGAATTGGAGCAGAGACTTCGCATTATGGACAACGTGCTCAGATACTTATGCGTAAAACAAGAAGCATAAGACAAGGAGGAGTCTTCCATGAATAAAGTAATTTTAATGGGTAATCTAACCCGCGATCCTGAGATTCGTTATACTCAGAGTGAAAATTCAATGGCGATTGCCAGATTTAGCATTGCCGTGAACCGTCGTTTTTCCCGTCAGGGAGATACCGATACCGATTTCTTTAACTGTACTGCGTTTAATAAACAGGCGGAATTTGTTGAAAAATATTTCAAGCAGGGTTCCCGTATGCTGCTGACCGGACGTGTACAGAATGACAATTATACCAATAAAAACGGTGAAAAAGTCTACAGCGTTCAGATTATCGCAGAGGAAATCGAATTTGCAGAGAGAAAGAGCACCGCAGACGCCAACGCTGCCGCAAACCGCGGAAACAATTTTGGTGGTGGGGCACCGGAACCAAACGCTGCTGCAAATGATGATTTCATGAATATTCCGGACGGTATCGAAGAAGGTTTACCATTTAACTAAGTTTTGCAGACATTGATGGATTTTATAAGGAGGTTTTGAGATGGCTTACAATAAAGACAGAGGCGATTCCCCAATGAGAAGAAGGGGCCCTCGCAGAAGAAAAAAAGTATGCGCATTCTGTTCTGACAAAGAACATGACTATATTGACTACAAGGATATCAATAAATTAAAGAGATATATGTCAGAGAGAGGCAAAATTCTTCCTAGAAGAATTACCGGCACATGCGCAAAGCATCAGAGAGCTTTAACCGTTGCTATCAAACGTGCCCGCCACGTAGCACTGATGCCTTACACATTAGACTAATCTGTATATGAACTTCAAAGAGGCTGCGACATAACGGGAAATCCGTATATGTCACAGCCTCTTTTTTATTTATATAGCCACTCTACGCACCCAACATACATATCCTCAGAAAACGGATCATCATCATATTGCCATATTACTTTTTCTGTCTTCCTGTCATAAACACAGTCGTTTTTTCTAAAAAATGCTTTATTCTTCTTGTCTATAATAATATCTTGTACCCAGTTGCCATATAGAGCGTTTTTACTAATTTTTGTAACGGACTTTGGTATCCGTATTTCTGTTGCCTCACTAAACCAGAAGGCAGCATCGTGTATTCTCTTGACGGCACCCGGTATCTTTACCTTTGATTTGTATGGAGCTACCCAGTAAAATGTCTTTTTATTCTTCGATAACAACATGCCCTTTTTCATATAAAAAGATTTATTCTTTTTTGAAATAGTAACTGACTTTAGAGAACCGCAATCCATAAATGCAAAGGGAGAAAATTTTTTCAGTTTTTTTGGCAGTGTTACCTTCTGCAATTTCTTGCAGCCATAAAAGACAGAACCCTTAATTTTTGTCAGGTTATCCGGAAGCTTCACTTTTTTTAGCGAACGCATGCCGCTAAAAGCACCGAGTGTAATATCTTTTACTGAATCCGGCAGTATCAGTGCCTTGATTTTCTCAAGTCCCGGTAAATATCCATCCATAGAATATATCGCCTTCACCCATGTATCAAAGATTGATTTACGCGGTTCTGAATAATTTTCTTTTTTATCAAAAACATTATAATCCGCAACCTTTTCCGGATATCCCAGCTTTGTCACTTTTGCTCCCTTTACTTTCGCCGGAAATTTCAGAGTCTTCGCAGAGCCCTTTTTTGCATTTACGTCTACCTTGTATATCCAGCTCTCTTTTCCATTTTCTGATAAATACGCGTGAAAGGTAAATGCCCCCTTCGTTGTCTTGTGTGATACAGTTTCATTCCATGTGGCAGCCTTCGCCTTTACTGCTCCCGTCACACACAACATCGCCAGCAGTAAAACTCCCATGCTTTTTGCCAAAATCTTTTTCATTTTCATCGCCCCCTGATTCTTTTGGTAGTGTCAAATTTA
>DEUM01000002.1:0-48721 GCA_002362575.1 Lachnoclostridium sp. UBA3262
AAAAAAATGGGGAAACTCAAAACAATTTTCTTATTGAAACGCCGCTTCATTTATGATACACTTTGACAAGAAACTATATTTTTCGAGCTTGAACTTAAACAAAATGGAGGGGTTTATGAAATGTCCAAAATGCGGCAATGAAGATTGCCAGATTATTAACGAAACTACCACAAAAGGAAAAGACTTTTCTGCGAGCAAAGGATGCTGCGGAGCTATTTTACTAGGTCCTCTTGGTATCTTGTGTGGAACCTGCGGAAAAGGGAGAAAAACGGTCAACACCAACTACTGGGTTTGCAGTCAATGTGGCAATAAGTTTAAGGTGTAAGGTATGACAAATCAGCAGTGGTATCGCCTAATGAAAATCGGAGAACGGCTAGGCTGTCATCAGATGCCGGAAAGAAGCTTTTTTTATAAAGGCTTTCAATTTCCAGTCTGTGCACGGTGTACGGGAGTAGTGATTTCCTCTTTTGTAGCATTTTTCGTTTTCCTAAAGAAAAGGATATCTATTATTATCTGCTTCCTTTTGTCCGGTGTTATGTTTCTCGACTGGTTTTTACAGTACAAAGAAATTCGCGAATCGACAAATTTTCGCAGACTTGTAACCGGACTAATCGGCGGGTTCGGATATTCCACTTTACATCTATATTTTTATAGGTTTATCTGGAACAAATTATTCCGGAAGGAAAAGAAACTTGCTAAATAGGAGTTAAACGAAGCGGAGGCAGAATTCAGACCTTATTTTTCGTCTGGATTCTGCCTCTGGTTTTGTTTCAACAAACTATGTATTAGACATATTTCATGGATAATTCATTTAGCTCCATCAGCAGTTTCCTGTTTCCAAGCTTCACTGCAAATGGCATGAAAATTTTGATTGTTTCCTCTGCCTTCTCCCTTCTTCTTTCCTCTTTCATATACTCTAGTGTGCGCATATTGTGCAAACGCTCCGCCAATAAAACAATAAGGATTCTATCGTCTTTTGGAATACTTACTTGGGAGAACTCCCACTCATTAATCTGCACTACTAATGAATATAGCTCTTGCGGAAGTTCACTTTGTAAACGCTCTTTGGTAACTGAGGTTTTCTTCAAAACATCACATAACATACCCGCTGTAATTACCGTTTCATCAGCCTCCAAATCAGCTAGCAAAATTGCCACATTAAGTGGATGAGTAATATATTCCTCGCCAGAATACCTTTTCTGTCCACTGTAATAATCACATGCCAACTCATATACCTTTTTTATCTCCAAATTTTTCTGCTCCCCGCTCTTGCAAATCTTAGATTGTAATATCCGGAAAAGTTCTTCCTCCGATATGCCTATCTCTGTTTCGGCTAAAAATCTTTGCTCCATAAAATGACCTCCTAATGATTCTATTTGCCATACCATTGTCTTTAATAGCACGGGAGAAAATCCAAATTCTTTCCGAAAAGCCTTTGTAAAGCCAGCCGATGACTGATATCCGCTATCTAGGGCTGCATCAATTATTCTTTTTCCCTCAATAATCTCATTAGAAGCTTTTATAAGTCTTCGTTTTTTCACATAATCCATTAACGAAATTCCCATATGTTGCTTGAAGATTCTGGAAAAATGAAAAGACGAATATCCTACTTGAAATGAAATAGAGTTTATTGTAAGATGACCATCCAAATTTTCATCAATAAACTTTAGGCTTTTTGCAATTACTTTTTCATACTGCATAGTTTCATCTCCCCTGCAATGCTGACATTTTTTACTACTCCACATGTGGTAATGCTATAATAAACAAAATTTTAGATTTCTTCTTTTCCAATGTTGCTTTTTTATACATTATATATTTGCAAGCTATGGCATAAAACTAACTTTGCCATAACGTAAAAAACGCACGAATACAATCTTACATTGTCTCCATGCGTTATATTTATTGATTTAAGAAGTATTCGTCATCCAGTTTGTCTTTTCATTCTATTTTTCAATTGCCAGCATACCGTCCTCGCCCCATAACACTCTACGGATTCTCGCATGTCGGCACGGATCATACAGAGGATCGTTTTGCGAATACCCGCATTTTCCCTCATAGCACGCCTGACTGCGCGCATGATAGACAAACAAATCATTTCCTTCCTCATCCTTTACAAAAGAATTATGCCCCGGACCATACTCCCCTGTCAAATCCTCGGAGGTCAAAAGCGGTTTTTCGTGTTTTTTCCATGCCTCCTTTGCCAAAAGGTCGCTTTCTTCGCCTGCCTCTAAAAGCCCTACGCAATATTCCGGTCCTGTACCGGAAGCAGAAAAAGCAACGAAAATCTTACCATCGTGCTTTAACACAGCAGGGCCTTCATTGACCGCAAACCTTACCTGTTCCCAATCATACTCCGGCTTTGTCAAAAGCATCGGGGCAGATATCAGTTTCCACGGCTCTGCCGGACTTATCTCTCCAATATATAAACAGGAAATCTTTACCTCATTATGCTGGGCCCAGATTACATAAGCCCTCCCGCCAGCTTCAAAATATGTCATATCCAGCGAGAACCCGGTAAAAGAAAATGTATCTCCTTCTGTCTTCTGAAACTTGCCCTGCTCCTTCCATTCGCCTGTATAAGGATTGTCACTCTGGCACTGCAACACATGACAGTCAAAGGCCCATCTATTTTCCACACTGTTGCTCCCCGCATAAAATATGTACCAGTGTCCGCCAATATAATGCAATTCCGGCGCCCAGATAAAACGGTGGCTCTGTGTCGTTTCATCTGCTCTCCAGATAGTGATTTCTTCTGCCTCCATTAAACCGCGGATGGTTTTCGCACGGCGGAGGACTACCCGGTCATACCCTTCCTCATCCTCATCGCTTTTCATTGGATAGGAGGCTGTAAAATAATAATATCCATCCCCACCTTTCACAATGTAAGGATCTGCCCTCTCTGGAATAAATGGATTTGCATAGTCTGTTGTACTACTCATGGTTTTTCTCCTTTTTCTGCCTTAACTCCCATTTCAATGCCGTTACCGTACCAACAATTATCCTCAATTCTTCTTCGTCGCAATCCTCAAGAACCCTGCTATACTCCAACATCTTGGCCCGACGGTTTGACTCTCCCTTTAAAGAGTCACTCAATAATATATCAAGCGAGATTTCCAGAGCATTAGCAATTCTCACGAGTACCTCGGCACTCGCATTTGCCGATGCACTTTCAATATTATTGATATGGGATAGCGATACCCCTGCCTGTTCTGCCAGTCTTAAAGCAGTAATCCCTTTATCTGCACGATATCGCTTAATATTGGCACCCAACGCCTTTATATTAACAGTTTTATCCAATAAAATCCCTCCAAATCGTTTAGTATAACCTAATACTACTATCAGAGTAATTTTACTGTAATATTTTATTCAAGGTTTTTTACTTGCTTGAAGATTTTTAAGCAGTTATATTATTTCTCGATTCTTCTTACCTCCTCATCCGACACCTCATCTGCACCATACCTTACTCTTTCATAAAGCCCCGTTAAAAACTCCGAATCCTCCTTGCCGGAAAAATATTTTTCGCGCAATTCGTAAGGTGTGTGACTGAGCTCAATCCTGCTCCCGTCAGCGCCTTTCTTTACCGCCCGGTAAAATGCCCGCCTTACTTTACCCTCATTCCCGGGAGGAAACGATACCGTTTTTCTCATTACCGGAATCAATCTTGAATATTCCTCGGTTTCCGTTTTCTCCTCGATGCGCTCAAAATACTCATACTTTCCTTTCGTCCTCATTCTAATAAAGAACATAGCAATCTTAAATAGAATGAATAGAACGCCGATTAACGCAAAAGCAATTACCAGTCCCCATGCTATATACCCGACAATAAGCCGGAAAATACTATCACTATCCTTCTCCTCTGGCAGCCGGGGGCGTTCCCTTTGATTTTTCTCCTGTAGTTTCTTTCCCTCTTTTTCTTTTTCCTCCTCCGGTTTCGGGGTAGACTCTATCGAAATCGGCTCTACCGGTACTTCCGGGGCAAGATTTGCCAACGCAATAATAAGAACCACCGCAGCACTACCAATCACAGCAAGCCTTATCAGTGAGCGTTGTATACGACCTTCGGCACGAGTTCTCGTATTTTCTGAAACACTGGGATTCCGGTATAGGACAAAATATTTGCCACTATAATAACGCCAGAAAAAGTAAACTCCCATCGCCGCTATATATAACATACAACATAATATCGAATGTTCCGGGCGCTCTGATACAATCATCCCCGGAGATGCTAAAACCCCGGTAATTACTAATAAGCCGGTATAACAGGTCAGCTTTCTCTCACTATCCTCATCTGCCTTTTTTTCCTTCTCCTTCTCACCCAAATGTAAAAAACGTCTTACTATACTTATAAGATATGGTACCAAAAGCAAAATACCCATCCATAAAATAGACTCCACACTGCCGTCAAACCATATAAAATTAGTAAGCAGTGTTAGCGCCAGCAAATAATTATAATAATCTACCAGAAGCCTTATAAAATAATATTCCTTCATCAGACGCCACCCCATTTCACGATACTGCCCTTCAACTCCGGTAATAATTCACGAAACTCACTCTCCGCTCCATTCGAACTGATAATCGGTGCAACCCATGTTACATGAATCCCACTCCGGATAATTTCGAGCACCTCATCCTGAAGCGGTTTCTTTCCTGCCGGGGATATAAACAGAATGTGATTATCCGGATGAAATGTATGCTTTTCTGCCTCCAGCAGCTCCACGCCGTTGCAGCACACCTTGTCATAAGCAATAACCGCCAATGCACGCTGTACTGCCATTACCAGATTTCTTCCGGTTCCTGATATGCGGACTTTCTCATTTCCCCCGGCTACCAGACGGACTGGTATGTTATTATTACTCATATAGTATACTAGAGAATAGGCAAGCCGAATACTGTCCTCCATCAAATCCATGTTCGTAAACACTCCGGGCGATTCCAGATTTAGTATAACTACTACGGGAGCAGAGGCCTGGTATTCCATTGTTTTTACCTGCCATTCTCCTGTTCTTGCAGAAGCCTTCCAGTGAATCCTTCGCATCGAATCCTGAGGAGTATACTCCCTGACTCCCGCATAGGCATACGGATCTTCAAACAGCGGAACCCTCGTCCCAATCCCTCCATTCATATGCCGGAAGACTGGCACCAGACGACTGACCTCCAACCGTGACGGATAGACACAGAGAGACGCCTGAACTCCCATTTTGTGCACAAAGGTATGTGCACAAAACAAATCATAACTGACCAGCTCCGCCTCATCAATCGTATACAACCCGCGCTTTTTACATGTAAACCGTAATTTTCTTCGTACCTTCTGAAACCCTTCCACACTCATCACATCGTTTCGGTAAAAATAATCGGATACTGTTCCGCTTCCCTCATCCTCAAAGTGAAGATACTTGGAAGCAGAAAATTTCACGCAAATAACAGGCAGCCCCATTTTCTTATTATTTACTGCCGTCTCATAGAGATAAAGCGAATCCCCGACTCCCGCCTGCTCCTCGGAAAAGCCCAGTTCCACCTCAAAATTATCTTTCCATCTCTTTCGATAGTAATGCGCCTGTCCCTGATACAGGGAAAAAACGAGTAATCCCACAAAAAATATTACAATCACTTGGAAAAATCCTCCGTTGGCGCTGTTGTAAATGCCGCAATCTCCTGAATATAATCCGGCGCCTTTTTCTTACTGCTATACGCATCCTCTAAAATAATACGGTGTCCCAGTACATATGGCGCAAGCTTTTTTACTGTCTCCGGCGTCACAAACTTCTCCCCGTTTAACGCGCTGTAACACTTCGCCACCTTCATAAAAGCGATTGCTCCGCGGGGACTGACACCAAGCGAAATATTCTTATGTGTCCTTGTCTTTTCGACCATATCTAATATATAGTCCACTACTACATCATGAATAAATACCTGCTGGCAGGCCTTCTGCATCTCCTGAATCTGGTTCTGTGTACAAATTGGCTTCAGCTCCTGCAGCGGACTATTTTTCTCAAAGCGACGGAGTATCTCCCTCTCGCCCTCACGCTCCGGATATCCCACCGGAATCTGCATAATAAAACGGTCAAGCTGTGCCTCTGGCAGAGGAAATGTTCCGGAAGTCTCAACCGGATTTTGTGTCGCAATGACAAAGAACGGCTCCGGTATTTTCATCGTCGTCCCATCTATCGTTGCCTGACGCTCCTCCATACACTCAAGAAGGCTGGACTGCGTTCTCGGAGTAGCACGGTTAATCTCATCGGCAAGCAGGATATTAGTAAAAATTCCTCCGGCGCGAAACTCGAACTCGCTCTTTTTCTGATTAAAAAAATGTATACCCGTCACATCACCCGGCAGTAAATCCGGTGTAAACTGAATCCGCTTAAAGTCCATATCCATTGACGCCGCGAGCGACTTTGCCAGCATCGTCTTTCCAGTTCCGGGAACGTCCTCCAGAAGCACATGTCCCCCCGCAAGCACTGCCGTAATCACCAAATCAATGACCTCGGATTTTCCTACAATTACTTTTTCAACATTTGCCCGTATCGCATCTGCCGTCTGTTTTACCTCTGTCACTTCCATTTTCCTTCTCCTCACATCTTTCTGTACAATTAAATATTCTTCATCAGGTTTACCATTTCAATAGCGGAGCATGCTGCATCATACCCCTTATTTCCTGCCTTTGTCCCGGCTCTCTCAATTGCCTGCTCAATATTATCCGTCGTCAGTATGCCAAACAAAGTAGGAACTCCGGTATTTAATCCCACAGCGGCAATGCCCTTGCTTACCTCCGCGCACACATAGTCATAATGCGAAGTGGAACCCTTGATAACCGCGCCCAGACAAATAACCGCATCATACTTGCCGGACTGTGCCATTTTCTGTGCCACGACTGGAATTTCAAATGCCCCCGGCACCCATGCCAAATCCACGGTATCCGTATCCACACCGTGCCTTGCCAGCGCATCCTCCGCACCGCCAATCAGCTTACTGACAATAAACTCATTGAACCTCGCTGCCACGATACCAACCTTTAAACCATTTCCAATAACGTTTCCTTCCAGTGTTCTCATTATTATCCTCTCTTTCCGCCTCTGGTAAAATCCATCAGCTAAATAAATTATTTATTTTTTATATCATAATGCGTCATGTGCTGCATTTTTTCCTGTTTGGTAACAAGATATTTGTAATCCTCCGGCTTCGGTGCAATTTCGATTGGCACGCGCTCCTCAATCGTAATTCCATACCCGGAAAGCCCGGCAATCTTTGTTGGGTTATTTGTCATCAGACGCAGCTTCTTTGCCCCCAAATCATACAAAATCTGGGCGCCAATACCATATTCCCGGAGGTCCGGGGCAAAACCAAGCTTTACATTTGCCTCGACTGTATCATACCCCTGCTCCTGAAGCTCATACGCCTTCAGTTTATTGAGAAGCCCGATTCCTCTGCCTTCCTGACGCATATACAGAAGAATTCCCCTGCCTTCCTTCGCAATCATCTTCATTGCATTTTCAAGCTGCTCCCCACAGTCACAGCGGTTTGAGCCAAATACATCTCCGGTCAGGCACTCCGAATGTACACGACAGAGCACAGGGTTTCCGTCTCCGATTTCGCCCATTGTGAGTGCGACATGATGCTCCCCATTTGTTATATTCTCATAACCGTGAATGGTAAATTCCCCGTATTTCGTCGGAAGCTTAGCCTCTGCCTCCTTTTTTACGAGACTCTCCTTCTCCAGCCTTTTCTTTATCAGTTCCTCAATGGTAATCACGAGAATATCGTGCTTTTTGGCAAATTCCAAAAGCTCTGTTGTCCGCATCATAGTTCCGTCTTCCCGCATTATTTCACAGCATAGCCCACATTCTTTTAATCCGGCCAGCCGCATCAAATCAACGGTCGCTTCCGTATGCCCCGCGCGCTTGAGAACGCCGCCCTCTCTTGCTTCCAATGGAAACATGTGCCCCGGTCTGCGGAAATCCTCTGGCTTTACCCCTTCCTCCACACACTTCATCGCCGTCAGTGAACGCTCCACTGCAGAAATTCCCGTTGTCGTATCTACATGGTCAATCGACACGGTAAACGCCGTAGAATGATTATCTGTATTTACCTCTACCATCTGCCCCAAGCCAAGCTTCTCCGTCATCGCTCTGCTCATTGGCATACAGATTAGACCTTTTGCATAAGTCGCCATCATATTGACATTCTCTGTCGTGGCAAACTCGGCGGCACAGATTAGGTCGCCTTCGTTTTCCCTGTCCGGATCGTCAATAACCAGAATAACCTTTCCCTTTTTCAGTTCATCCAATGCCTCATCAATTGTTGCAATATCTGCCATATTTTCCTCCTTTTCTAAATCGTCCAGCACATACTAAAAGCCATTCTCCGCCAAAAATTCGAGAGTCAGCTTACTTCCATCCTGCTCCTGTTCCGGCTCTTTGGGCTGCAATAATTTTTCTATATACTTTCCGATAATATCGGTTTCAAGATTGACAATATCTCCTGTCCTTCTATCTGCAAGTGTAGTATTTCCCTGTGTATGGGGAATTATCGACACACTAAAATCCTCTCTGCTCACCCTCGCCACCGTCAGACTGATACCATCGATTGTGATTGAACCTTTTTCTACGATGTACCGGAGTATATCCGGCTCTGTCCGGACCCGATACCAGACTGCCGTCTCATCCTTTGAAATCTCCACTATCGTTCCTGTACCGTCTATATGTCCCGCTACAATATGCCCGCCAAACCTGCCGTCTGCCGGCATCGCACGCTCCAGATTCACACGGCTTCCACTTTTCAATGAGCCGAGTGAGCTTCTCTCCAATGTCTCTGCCATGACATCTGCCGTATACCCACGGTTATTCATCGATGTGACGGTCAGACAGACTCCATTTACAGCAATGCTGTCGCCAACCCGCGTTCCGTCTAACACCTCATTGCACCGGATATGCAAAACCGCCGATTTGCTTCCCTTCTGCACAGACTCAATCTGTCCGATTTCCTCAATAATTCCTGTAAACACAATTTCCCTCCTGCTTCCTCTATTTCACTTTGCCGCTGATGCAGATATCACTATCAAGAGATATCCATTCGGTATCCGTAAGCTCTATAGCATCCTTCATCTGGGAAATACCCTTTCCACCGACTGGTGACAGAGCATCCCGCCCCCCTATCAGCTTCGGCGCCACATAACAGTATACCCGGTTAAGAAAGCCGCTCTTTAACACCGTTCCGTGCAGCGTTCCTCCTCCCTCTATCAGCACACTGTCAATTTTTTTTCTCCCAAGCTCCTTTAGCAGTCCGGTAAAATCAACCCGGTCTTTCTCCTGTACATGTAAAAGCGTGACTCCTGCATCCTCTAGCCTCATCTGTTTTTCCCTGTCCTCTACTGCATAGGCAACTATCGTGGGAATCTCTCCCGCTGTCTTTACAATCTGGCTGTCAAGCGGTATACGCAATTGAGAATCACAGATTACCCGGACTGGATTTACCCCTTCCTCAATCCGGCAGTTTAACATTGGGTCATCTTGCAGCACTGTTCCGATCCCCGCCATAATCGCACTGTATTTCTTTCTCAGCATATGCACATGACGTCTCGCTTTTTCCCCCGTAACCCACTTTGAGTCCCCTGTCACAGTCGCAATCTTGCCATCTAACGTCATCGCATACTTCATCGCGATATAGGGAGTCCCTTCTGAAATATAGTGAAAAAATATTTCATTCAGCTTACGACATTCCTCCTCCAGCAATCCAGTCTCCACCTCAACGCCATGCTCTCTTAGTATCTGTGCGCCTTTTCCGGCTACCTTCGGATTGGAATCCATGGAACCGATATAAACTTTACCGATACCGCGCTCCAAAATGATATCGGTGCAGGGAGGCGTCTTCCCTTGGTGGCAGCAGGGCTCCAGCGTCACATACATCTCTGCCCCTGTCACATCCTCCTTACACCGAGTTAATGCATTTCTCTCTGCATGGAACTCTCCATAGCGTTCGTGAAACCCCTCCGCTACTATTCTTCCATCTTTTACAACAACGCAGCCTACCATCGGATTTGGAGAAGTATGCCCCATTCCTTTTTCCGCCAGTTTCAACGCCCGCTGCATATATTCTGTCTTAGTCATGCTCCTGCCTCCACTCCTAGCTCCACGATGCCCATATAAGCTCACCGTGGAATAACTCAAAAAGCCCCGAACATCCTTCGATATCCGGGGCATACTATCCTAAATCTGCCGGCAAAAAAGCCGACATAAAAATCATTCTTTCTCATCCAGACTATACTGTCGGCTTCGGAATTTCACCAAATCAGCAGTGTAACACCGCTCGCGGGCTGTACCGCCGGTAGGGAATCGCACCCTGCCCCAAGAATGTTTTCTATACTTTTTTAATCATAACACTATCGATACAGGAATGCAAGAATAAGTTCACTACTTACTCTGCAATTCATCCAGCGTCCTCTCGTAAGCCGGCAGAAATTCTTTCATAAAGATTTCCACCTCCGGCATATTCATCTCCCTTAACGCCTTTTTGGTAGTTTCCTCCGCTGTGGCAAATTCCTGATTCCCTGTGCGCAGCTCCTCCATGCACTTTATCAACGCTGACAGCTTATCTGCCGCCTTGACAATGCGCCACGCCTCCTTTTCTTCCTCCTGCTGGAAAAAAAGCGGCTGGTAATATTTCTGCATATAATCCGGCAGCTTGTTAATCAGTGTATGGCTTGCCACATTCTCCACCCGCTTGTACGCATCCCGTATATCATCGTCATAATACTTAACCGGAGTTGGCATATCCCCGGTAATAATCTCGTTGGCATCGTGGTACAATCCCATCAGAGCAATTTTACTGACATCCAGACTACCCCCGCATTTCTCATTCGAAATAATAGCAAGACCATGCGCCAGCATTGCCACCTCAAGAGAGTGTTCGCTGATATTTTCCTGCATGGAATTGCGCATAAGAGCCCAGCGCTCTATATATTTCATACGTGCCATCATAGCAAAAAAAGAATACATCAATTTCCTCCTAATATTTTCTTCATGTAATATCCGGTATAGGAATCCTCACACTTTGCCACCTTCTCTGGTGTTCCCTGTGCGACAACCGTTCCCCCCTTATCGCCGCCTTCCGGTCCCATGTCAATCAGATAGTCCGATGTCTTTATGACATCGAGATTGTGCTCAATGACGACAACCGAATTTCCGCCTTCGGTCAGCCTCTGCAAAATCTCTATCAGCTTGTGAACATCGGCAAAATGCAGCCCGGTTGTCGGCTCATCCAGTATATAAATGGTGCGGCCAGTGCTTCTCTTACTAAGCTCCGTCGCCAGCTTAATTCTCTGCGCCTCGCCGCCGGACAGCGTAGTGGAAGGCTGTCCGAGCTTGACATAGGACAGTCCTACATCATACATTGTCTGTATCTTCCGATGGATATTCGGAATATGTTTAAAAAAATCCAATGCCTCCTCTACTGTCATATCCAGCACATCATAAATACTTTTCCCTTTATATTTTACCTCTAACGTTTCCCGGTTGTAGCGCTTTCCATCACAAACCTCGCACGGCACATAAATATCCGGCAAAAAATTCATCTCAATCTTCAATATGCCATCGCCGGCGCACGCCTCACAGCGCCCTCCCTTAAT
This sequence comes from Lachnoclostridium sp. UBA3262, assembly GCA_002362575.1. Lineage (GTDB taxonomy): Bacteria > Bacillota > Clostridia > Lachnospirales > Lachnospiraceae > Eubacterium_F. The sequence goes on from DEUM01000002.1 coordinate 11,618, forward strand.
GTTAAAGCTAAAACGTCCTTTTTTGTAACCCTTCGCCTTCGCATCCGGCGTCGCCGCAAATAAATCCCGAATCATGTCAAACACACCCGTATAAGTGGCTGGGTTTGACCTCGGCGTACGCCCAATCGGGGACTGGTCGATATTGATAACCTTATCAAGCTGCTCCACGCCTTCAATCGTTATATGCTTTCCCGGAATACAACGGGCGCGGTTCAGTGTACGCGTCAGACTTTTTGACAAAATCTCATTGATGAGGGAGCTCTTACCCGAACCGGACACTCCGGTCACACAGGTCATTACACCGAGTGGAATCTTTACATTTATTTTTTTCAGATTATTTTCCTGTGCTCCCTTGACGGTCAGATACCCAGTAGGCTTCCGGCGTTTTTTCGGTACAGGAATCTGAATCCGCTTACTCAGATAGGCCCCGGTCACCGACTCCGGCACTTTTATAATATCCTCTGCCGTTCCCTCTGCCACGACCTCTCCGCCATGCTCTCCAGCACCCGGCCCAATATCAACAATATAATCGGCAGCCCACATCGTATCTTCATCATGCTCAACGACAATCAGTGTATTTCCTAAATCCTTCAGCTTTTTCAGTGTCTTAATCAGCTTATCATTGTCCCTCTGGTGAAGACCGATACTCGGCTCGTCCAAAATATAGGCGACACCGACCAGCCCTGAACCAATCTGGGTTGCCAGACGGATGCGCTGTGCCTCACCGCCGGACAGCGACGCTGTCGCGCGCGCCAGACTCAGATAGTCCAGCCCTACATCCACTAAGAACCCAAGGCGTGAGCGAATCTCCTTTAATACGAGCCGTCCTATCTGCTTCTGTCTCTCCGTCAGCTCTAAGTCGTCCATAAACTGTTTTAAATCCAAAATTGAATAATCGCACAGCTCGGCTATATTTTTATCGCCAATTGTTACCGCCAGCGACTCTTTTTTCAAACGGCGTCCCCCACACTCACGGCAGGGAGTAATCCTCATGAAGGATTCATATTCCTGCTTCGAAACCTCCGAGCCAGTCTCCCGGTATCTCTTTTCCACATTGTGAATCAGACCTTCAAAGGCTATATTATACACTCCATGTCCATGACGTCCAGTATAGCGTACTTCTACGCGGTGTCCTCCGGTTCCGTATAAAATAATATCCTGCACATCCTTTGGATAATCCTCAAAAGGCGTATCTAACTGGAATCCGTATTCCTTTGCAACCGCCTCCAGAGTACAGCGGCTATAACTGGATGAGTCTGTCACCGACTGCCAACCCATAACGGCAATCGCTCCCTCCGCTATGCTCAAGCTCTTATCCGGTATAATCAAATCCACATCAAACTCCATTTTATATCCGATTCCGTGACAGACCGGACAAGCGCCAAACGGATTGTTAAAAGAAAAGCTTCTCGGTTCGATTTCGTCAATACTGACTCCACAGTCCGGGCAGGAAAAGCTCTGGCTGAAATTCATCGGCTCACCGCCAAACACATCTACCACTAATAGCCCGTCTGCCAATTTCAAGACATTCTCTATCGAATCCGCCATACGTTTTTCAATCCCTTCCCGGACAACAAGGCGGTCTACTACAATCTCAATATTATGCTTTATATTTTTTTCCAGTTTAATTTCCTCGCTCAGCTCAAACTGGTTTCCGTCTACAATAACACGCACATACCCGCTTTTCTTCGCCTTGTCAAAAACCTTAACGTGCTCACCTTTTCTTCCCCGGACAACAGGCGCTAAAAGCTGGATTCTCGTTTTCTCCGGCAGCCGCATGATTTCATCCACCATCTGGTCTACCGTCTGCCGCTTTATCTCCTTGCCACAAACCGGACAGTGCGGTATTCCGACACGCGCATACAAAAGCCGGTAGTAATCATAAATTTCTGTAACCGTCCCAACCGTAGAACGCGGATTTCGGTTTGTTGATTTCTGGTCTATCGAAATTGCCGGGGGCAATCCCTCAATACTTTCTACATCCGGTTTTTCCATCTGCCCAAGAAACTGTCTGGCATAAGAAGAAAGAGACTCCATATACCTTCTCTGCCCCTCCGCATATATCGTATCAAACGCAAGCGAAGATTTGCCGGAACCGCTTAATCCGGTCAATACAACAAACTCATCTCTCGGAATATCCAGACTGATATTTTTTAAATTATGCTCCTTCGCACCACGAATACGAATCCTTCGTTTCTTATCCATAATCTGCACTAAGCCTCCTGCTAAATTTCTTCATCTATTTCCTGTAAATGTTTTTTATACTCAATCATCCGATCGCGCAAGGTAGCTGCCAATTCAAAGTTCAGCTCCGTTGCCGCCTTATTCATATTTTTCATAATCTTCCGTATCGCAGCTTCCAGTTCTTCTCTGCTCATGGATTCTGGTTCTTTCTCCTCCTCTGTAATATCTTTCTCTGCCTTGGAGGATATCCGAATCAAATCCCGGACTGCTTTTTTAATCGTCTGCGGCGTAATGCCGTGTTCGTCATTATATGCCTGCTGCACCTTGCGGCGGCGGTTTGTCTCCCCGATTGCCCTCTGCATGGACTCCGTCTCGCTGTCCGCATACATAATAACTCTACCCTCTGCATTTCTGGCGGCACGCCCAATCGTCTGAATCAACGACGTCTCGGAACGCAGGAAGCCCTCCTTATCTGCATCCAGAATCGCCACAAGACACACCTCCGGAATATCCAGTCCCTCCCGGAGTAAGTTAATCCCAACCAGCACATCAAAGACATCCATCCTCATGTCCCGGATAATTTCGGAACGCTCCAACGTATCAATATCCGAATGGAGATACCGGACACGTACGCCGACCTCCTTGAGATATTTTGTCAAGTCTTCCGCCATCCGCTTTGTCAGCGTGGTAACCAGAACCTTGCCTTTCTTCTCCGTTACCTTTCGGATTTCTCCCAGCAAATCATCCACCTGTCCTTTAACCGGTCTCACACTGATCTCCGGATCCAGAAGCCCGGTCGGGCGGATAATCTGCTCTGTCCTCAAAAGTTCATGGTTTGTTTCATATTCCGACGGTGTCGCCGAAACAAACATCATCTGACTGATATGAGACTCAAATTCCTCAAAATTAAGTGGGCGGTTACTTTTCGCTGACGGCAGACGAAACCCATATTCTACAAGTGTCGTCTTCCGGGACTGGTCGCCCGCATACATCCCTCGAATCTGTGGGATTGTAATGTGTGATTCATCTACAATAATCAGAAAGTCCTCTGGAAAATAGTCCATCAGAGTCTGTGGCGTATCCCCATGATTCAATCCATTTAAGTGCATGGAGTAGTTTTCTATCCCGGAACAAAAACCGGTCTCCCGCAGCATTTCAATGTCAAAATGTGTCCGCTCCGAAATTCTCTGTGCTTCCAATAATTTATCTTCACTCTTAAAATATTTTACCCGTTCTTTTAACTCCGATTCGATTCCCTCTATCGCCCTCTCCATTTTATCCGGGGCAACAACATAATGGGAAGCCGGAAATACAACCATATGCTCTAACTGGCAGAGCGGTTCTCCTGTCAGCACGTCAATTTCCTGAATCCTATCTACTTCATCACCAAAAAATTCAACACGGATAGCCCGGTCGGTCGCTGAAGCCGGAAAGATTTCTACCACATCTCCCCTTACCCGGAACGTGCCGCGGTGAAAATCCATGTCATTGCGCGTATACTGTATATCAATCAGCTTCCGAATCACATCATCACGGTCTCTCTCCATGCCCGGCCGCAGGGATACCGTCATATTCTGATAATCTATCGGACTTCCCAGTCCGTATATACAGGACACGCTGGCGATAATCACAACATCCTTCCGCTCTGTCAAGGCTGCTGTCGCAGAGTGACGGAGCTTGTCTATCTCCTCGTTAATCGCGGAATCCTTTTCAATATAGGTGTCAGTGGATGGCACATATGCCTCCGGCTGGTAATAATCGTAATAGGAGACGAAATATTCCACTGCATTATCGGGGAACATCTCCTTGAATTCCCCATATAACTGAGCCGCTAATGTTTTGTTGTGAGCAATCACTAATGTCGGTTTCTGTAATTCTTGTATGACATTTGCCATTGTGAATGTCTTGCCAGAACCCGTAACCCCCAGTAAGGTCTGAAATTGATTGCCTTCCTTGAACCCCCTTACCAACTCAGCGATTGCCTGGGGCTGATCACCTGTCGGTTGGAATGGAGCATGAAGTTTAAACTCTGACATAGTAACCTCTCTTTCATGAAATTACTTTGACTACTATAAACCACAAAATTCGTGTATATTTCTATTTAGGTTAGCGTATAAACGAACTTTTTACGATTGCACGAATAAATGTTACACAATTGTAGTCATGACTGTTGCAAAATAGTCTGTTTCGTATTCTTTATCACTCAAATTGGCAATAAATCTTATTTCCTACTATCATAAATCAACTGATTTCTCTCCAATTCTTTCTGTAATTCTTCCACGGTCGGTAAAACTGTCATATATTTTGATGCAAATATCTGCTGATTTTCATGAAGTACCGAATATTTTACAATCGTCTCATCTTTGTCCGTACAATAAATAATCCCGATTGTTGGATTATCATCCTCTCTTCTTTTTATGTCATCAAACATTCTTACATACATATCCATTTGTCCGATATCCTGATGTGTCAGCTTTTTTGTCTTTAAATCGATAACCACAAAACACTTCAAGATATAATTATAAAAAACCAAGTCAATATAGAAATCTGTTGTTTCTGTACATATTCTTACCTGTCTTCCCACAAAAGAGAACCCTTTTCCCATTTCAAGTAAAAGTTCCTTTCATCTTCATCTGAAATCCTCATTATACTTCTTAAATGAGACCATGGGATTTTACCAGCCATTGAAAATCCATATGAATCTTCTGGAAATATCAAATAAAACTGACGACAATTTCTCAAATTTGCTACCGAAAATCCTGTTCCAAATTCATCCGATAATTGCTTTGATAAATTTTTTATCAAATGGGAACCATATCGCGCTTTCATCTCACCATATTGTTCCTGTTCAACAATGCGCCGCCCCACTTTCCAATACGCATATGTCATGATTCCATTAGCACTATTGTATGCTTCTTCCCTTGCCCGTTGTAATATAAAACGCACATCCTCATAAAATTGTTGTTCATTTGTTGCTAAAATTTCTGAAGATTCTTGCTTTGATAATTCACTCTTTTTATCCATCTTACCTCCACAAATTCACTACACGCGTGTAGTGAATTCTTCTATAAATTTTATTGTCATATAATTATCTTCTTAGAAATACTCTTTTTTATGTGATTTATTTATAGTATACCACCATCCATAAAAAAAGTACAGCAAAAATTGAACATTTGTTCTGTTTTTTGTCTTTGTTGCTGCTGGACTTCCCCTTTACGCTGTGTTACAATATCAACATCGGATTATTCGAAATAAACTGAAAAGGAGGAGTGACGCATGAAGAATATTCACGAAGAAAAAGCGATTGTTGCAAGCTGGGAGGTTTTTTGCAACTAGCTTCGCAAAATCTCCCAAAAGGATGAATTAAACTTTTAGGAGGTTCCCCTATGAACAGGGAAAACAAGAAAAAAAAATACGAAAAAGGGTACTATAAAAAACATGCCTGCGACGATAGCTTTACCTGTAAACATTGTGGCCGGTTAAATGTACCTGCCGGGGCAGGCAGTAATCACCGGAATCATTGCTCCAACTGTCTTCACAGCCAGCATTTGGATAATGAACCGGGAGACAGAGACTCTGATTGCGGAGGAATTATGGAGCCAATTGGTGTCTGGGTAAGAAAAAATGGCGAGTGGGCAATTATCCACCGTTGTAAACAGTGCGGACATATCAGTTCAAACCGAGTTGCCGCAGACGACAACCCAATGAAACTCATGTCTATTGCTATGAAGCCTCTGACATGTCCACCTTTTCCACTAGAATATATAGAAAAGATGACAGAAATGATGGGTGGAAACGGCACTATGCGCTAACAATATAAAATCTCAGGGTTAAATGATACTGTCTCAACCCTGAGATTTTTTAAATTTATAATAAGTTACACAGGCTTTTTTGCCAAAATTATCGGTGTTCCATCACCGTTCTCATCCTCCCGAACTTCAACATCGGAAAAACCCGCCTTTCTTATGAGCTGCAGCTCATGTTCTAATGTAAGCGGAGTATCAAAATGTACAAAAACTTCTTCCGGAATATTCCACTTCTTCCTCCTTCGCTCACACTCCTTGAACAAAAGGGCCTCCCATTCATCATTATCCGCCACATAATCAACTTCCAGATAACATCCTCCTGATTTTAGGCTGCGGTATATCTTTTCAAAAAGTTTTGCTTTTTTCTCTGCCTTAAAATGATGAAGCGTCTCAAAGGATACTACTACATCATACTCTTGTTCGCCCAGCGGTTCTTCAAAATAATCTGCCTGAATCAGTCGCAGATTTTTATCACGATGCTTTTCTCCAAGTATCTTCAGCATGTCCGGCGACAGGTCAATTCCAACAACCTGAATACCCGGATGACGCTTAAATATTTCATCCAACTCAAGTCCCGTGCCACAGCCCAAGTCTAATAATTTCTCTGCTCCTGCCGGAACCAGCTCACCTATCTGCTCATACAAATATTTCCAGTGGCTCATATGTTCCTCATAGTCTGAAGTTCTCGCTCCAAAAAAAGCGGACATCTCCTCAAGCGGCTCGTCCTCTGTCTCTCTCAGCCATTTCTTTATTTCATCTAATTCACTCATGTTTTATTTTCTCCTTTTCTCTAACCATCATTTTGTTTCGTTTTCTCAATAACTTTTTTGACATGTCTTTTCCTTTTGCTGACTTCTTAACTTTTCCTCTTCTCCGCTCCGATATCAGAACATAGTAACCATCTATTTCTTTTACTGATATGCCCCCAAAGACTGCCGTCATTTTTTTCTGATACCAGAGAAGCCTTTTTACCACCAAAACTATGCGTCCTCCCAGCCGCAACCTATGATACCCTCCCTCAATAAATTGTTTCGCTACCGAAAAATCTGTATGGTAAGGTGGATTAGACAAAATCAGACTGAAATCTGTGTCACTGATTTTTTCATAGCCATTACTCTGCAACACATTTATCTGCGAAAAACCGTTGAGTGACGCATTATATTTTGCCCATTCAACAGCCTTTTTAGAAATATCACTCATCGTCACCCTCTGCTCTCCCACTTCAGCGGCCGCCAGAATTCCCACCACACCATAACCGCAACCGATATCCAGCACTTTATCCCCTCGTCGAAAATCAACCTGTGATAACATTGCCAGTGTCCCTCTGTCTATAACATTCGGTGAAAACATGGAGGGTTCTGTCTTAAACCGAAAACAGGTACCATTATTTACAATTGTAATCATCTTTAACTCTCCTTCTTCCCAGATTGACGGAACATCAAGCTAATACAATTGTAAAAAAAATTGACCGCAATGGCGACCTAATACTCGATTCAACTCAAATTTGCGCCGCAAAAAGGTGCCAGAATTCCGACACCTTGCAGTTTTCATTCTATTGAAATTTCATATTCCGTATAATTCTCTGAATACTTTTCACGGAAAGATAGTATTTCTCTGCCAGTTCGTTTGTATTCAAGCCACCTTGATAATCCTTGTAAATGGCCTGATTTCTGACTTCCAGAGCCTCCTTCGTCGAGGTCAGTGTTCCCCAGTTCAGCTTAGCTTCTTCCTTCCTTGGGATATAAAGACATTCCCCGTCTGCATACTGCTGAACCTGCTCTAAAAGTTTCCTTGGCAGAACATTCTCTGCATTTTTATAGCTCATATTGCCCTCCTAAAATATATTCTTAGGAATAGCAAAGGCTATGCAAATTTACCTCTATAGCCCATGCTATTGGGCATTAACATATTTCGTCATAACCTAAATCCCCCCTTTATTGGTTTATTTCTTCATTTACAGCTTCTCCATTATGTATGTGCAGCCTAACGGCGTTAAGACGTTAGGCAGGAAAGAATGACATGATGGAAAAAGGCAATATCCTTGAATTCCGGTCTTTCTTCAACCATGCACTCAAGTTGAAACATCTTTTGCATCCAATCAGCCTCATGCTTTACTTCATTTCTCTGCAAAGCAAAAAAGGTTCGAACACCAAATATCTTTTCTATCTTCAGGCATCCGTGACTATACTGTTTCAGCTCATCGTCCTCATATTCCTTTATTGTACCAAAATTCACTGACTTCACATCTTTACCGCGGAGCAAGTCCATTGCCTCATCAATAAGGAATTTTCCGGCATTGCCCGCAGCTTCTCGATTCCACCGTTTATCTGCCTGTAATCATACTCATGCCATCTATATACAAGCATTTCCTCGTTTGGCTCTACGGCAGTCACGTCATTCTTTTTCGCCAAATGGTTCGCCGTAATACCGAATCCGCTCCCAAAGTCAAGTATCTTTTTTCCCTTGACATCCAGATTATGCCATATTATGCGGTAAAACAGCTTCCCCCACGGCAAGTTTACCGAGTCCAGATATCCCTGAATATCAACCGTTTGTCTCATGTATTTTATCCTCCCATTACCATTTGCTCCGTGCACAAAATTTATAAAATGGCTATGCGTTCCCATATAGCCGTTTGTGCAACAACCACTAATAGCATAATACCATACTTCCGAGAATAATCAAACTCATTCCATCGCCTTCATTCGTTTTTCTCTGTTTGAAGAAGGTAATTATTTACAATAACAGAGATAAATTGCGGCGAACTCTTTTCCAGCCGTATTTCTCCTTGTTCCACCAGCTTTTTTACCTTACTTCTGGAAAATCCCAAAACCTCTGCAATCTGCTTGTCCGGGCGAATTTTTATGTTGTAAGGATTATGTATCGCAAGCACAATCTGCTCTTTCGCCTCCCCGCTCTCTCTTATTTCATTTAACTTGACAAAATTATAATCTACCTTTTCAATATCAATATCTGCTTTGTTTTTCCGAAAGAGTTGTATATTTTTACCATAAATTTCCGCAAGCCGCTCATTATTGTTTAAAAAATTTTTGTATTCCTTCTCCGGTATAGAAGAAACCTTTTGCCTTTCATAAATCGATAGATTGAGGGTATGCTTACATTTCTCACAATGATAAATCAGCCAGACATCCAGTTTATTGCCATTGGCATTGACACGAAACTTTTTTGTGTTTCTAAAATTTGTCTTTCTGCCACATTGGGGGCATCCCCGAAGCACTGGAAATGATTTGTTTATGACAATTTCATATTCTATTTTCCTTAAATAGCTCATTGCATCTCCTATTTACTTTGTTATTTGATGCGAAAGCTATTACATTATCTATTTTATTTGCAATAGCCACGCTATGCAAAGTAAACAGGTGTAGTCATATAATACCTCCATTCTCATTTTCGATATTCATAAAAATAATACATTTCTTCTTTCTCGTCATTGACATCCCTATACAGCTTTTTTTCAGCCAGCTGAAAGCCTGATTTTTCAATTACTTTTTTGGACGATACGTTTTTCTCCCGAACAGTCGCTATCATCTTTTCTACATGATAATGGTTGAAAAAGTATTTTACATACGCTCTCACTGCCTCTGTCGCATAACCATTTTTTCTGTATTGCGCTCCGATAAAGTATACGATACCTATATCTTGAAGGTCTTCATAATAGGAACATCCAACGGAACCTACTACTATATTTTCATCCTTTAAGGTTATTGTATAGGCTAAATAATCCACTCTTGGATTATCATTTTGGGAAAGTTCTTTAGCCTCAACTATCCATTTTGCCATCCAGTTCCCACAATCTCTATCAAAACCTACCTCATACAGACTTCCATCCTTTGCCATTTCTACGAAAGGAATTTCGTCCTTGCCGTCCAAAGTCCGGATTCGCAGTCGCCTCGTTTCAATTAACATAATTACCCCCCTCCCTTAATCTAGCATATTTTAATATTCCATTCCACCTCATTTATATTTATAAATAATCTTGAGCCACCTGCATATTTTCACTTGCAAAATTCATAATAACCTCCATTCCGAGCACTAAAAAGGGTTATCCCTCAATGGAATAACCCGCCTGCGTCAATATATCAAGCGCCCGCTCATAATCCTTTTGCTTCGTCAAAACATAATCGGTGTTGTAGGTTGATACGACAAAAATACCAATACCGCCCTCTGCAAGAAGGGAAGAAATCTTTGCCAGCACACCGATTAGATAAAAATCCAGCACTCCCTGTATCCGGAACGCCCTCCAGCCATCTTCTCTAGACAGCGTATTCTCCGGCGCTTCCTCTGTCCGACAGACAAGAGAAATCTCCTCATCCGTTTTACCACAAAAGAAAAATTCCTGCTCCTTGCCAAACTCCGGCAAATCGCTCAACTGGCATATAGAAAAATTCCCTTCTATCTGTTTCAGCTTCATGGCAGTCTCCTCAGTCACTTTTTAAAATGGAATACCACACTCTATCATATATCCCATACTTGTTTTTTGCCACCGCTCGCATCGTCCCCTCATACCTCATACCCGCCTTAGTCATTACCCTGCCGGATTTTGCATTATTGCTGTCATGGCATGCGGCAATACGGTTCATGCCGACTTTATCAAACAAGAAACGAATAACTGCCCTCAAAGCCTCCGGCATGATTGCCTGCCCCCACCAGTTCTTTCCCATACAATAGCCAATTTCAGCCGCCTCGATTTCTTCATCCAGTTTTATCACGGATATATTTCCGATAACTTCCCGCGTCTGTTTTAATTTTATTGCCCAGTTGTAATATGCTGTGTCGGAGTATCTTTTTATCCAACTGTCTAGCAAATCTTTCGTCTCTTCGCTATCTGTGTGCTGCTTCCACCTTACAAATTTCGCAACTTCCGAATCCGAAGTCCAATTCCTAAACATAGGCTCCGCGTCTTCCATGCAAAACCTCCTGAGAATCAATCTTTCCGTTTCTAACGTTTTGGTTCCTATATTATTCATAGTCAGCCCCCTTATCTCAATTCCATCTGCCCGGAATCCTAAGAAAATAGTCTTTATTTTCTATAAAACCAATCTTTTTATAAAATTCCACTGCCATATCCGTCTGTACTGACCATTCCGAATCTGGGCAGACATCCCTGCATTTGCGTACCAGCTCTTTACCAATACCCATGCGCTGATACTCTGGCAAAACTGCCAAATCAAGTATTACAGAACGAAAATGCAAATCACTAAGGACTCTCACACAACCAACTAACCTTTTATTATCCCATGCGGAAAATACAAAGGTAGAATTGATAAATCCAATATTAAAATTCTCAAACATCTCTTGTGTCATTACATTTTTATCTGTCCAGCCTACTGCCAAAAACAATTCATACAAATCCTTGCAAGGCAAATCTTTTCGTGTTTCATATTCAATATTCATTGGAAGGGCATCACTCCACCCCGAAAGGATCTCATCTACCGATACTTCTAATACCCGAGCTAGTTCTACTAAGCTTTCCACATTAGGTATTGTACCGTTTTCCCATTTTGAAACCGCCTGAAACGATATCTGTAACCGCTCTGCTATATCGTTCTGTGTCATCCCCATTTTCTTACGCCTATTCACAATAAACTCCGCTATCTTTTTACCGTCCAGTCTGTTCTTCATATTAAAAACCTCCAGTTCAATTTTGTAATTACATTCTATTCCACATACACATATTTCACAATAACTGAATTTTGGAGTTTCTTAACAGAAATCAACCATCCGTTGAGAAATCGTTAAATCATAAATAATCTTTTTCTCCCTCACCCTTCATTCATCTTTGCCAGCTTCGCCGCCTGGTCCGCCCCAATCAGGCTGTCGATTACCTCATTCAAATCCCCGTCTATAATCGCATCCAGCCTGTGCAGCGTCAGCTTAATCCGATGGTCTGTCACACGCCCCTGCGGATAATTGTAGGTGCGGATTTTCTCCGAACGGTCGCCGGTTCCTATCTGACTTCTCCTCGCCTCCGCCTCTGCGTCATGCGCCTTCTCGCGTTCCAGCTCATACAGACGGGCACGAAGCACTTTCAATGCCTTATCCTTATTTTTTAACTGGGACTTTTCATCCTGACAGGAAATCACAATCCCCGTTGGAATATGAGTCAGACGCACTGCTGAGTCCGTCGTATTGACACACTGACCGCCGTTTCCGGAAGCGCGGAACACATCAAACTTACAATCATTCATATCCAGCTCCACTTCCACATCCTCAACCTCTGGCATAATCGCCACTGTCGCCGTGGATGTGTGAATCCGTCCACCGGATTCCGTGGCTGGAATACGCTGTACGCGGTGCACCCCGCTTTCATACTTCAACTTCGAATACGCCCCAACGCCATTTATCATAAACACAATTTCTTTAAATCCACCAATTCCGTTTTCATTCGAGTTCATCGTATCTACCTTCCAGCGATTACTCTCAGCAAACTTGCAATACATACGATACAAATCAGCAGCAAACAGGGCTGCTTCATCCCCACCGGCACCTGCACGAATTTCCACAATTACATTCTTGTCATCATTCGGATCCTTCGGTAAGAGCAGGATTCGTAACTCCTGTTCAATTTGCTCAATACTGCCCTTGCAGTCATTCAATTCCTCCTTCGCCAGCTCCCGGAGCTCTTCATCCGTCTCCTCCTCCAGCATGGCGAGACTATCCTCAATGCCAGCCTTCTTCTCTTTATATTCTTTATATTTTACTACGATTGGCTCCAAATCCGCCTGCTCCTTCATCAGCTTCTGGTACCTCGCTTGGTCGTTCAGCACCTCCGGCTCACTGAGCTCGTTCAACAACTCCTCATAGCGAAACAAAATATCGTCTAATTTATCAAACATAACTTGCTCGTTTCCTCCATTCTTACATATAACAGCGAATACATTGACAGCGAACCACTGCACGCCTCTATGATTTGCGGCGTCCCTGCACGATGCGGTCAAGTCCTGCCAAATCTTTCTTTATAATGACATCAGAAAAGCCTGCCTCCCGCATAAGACGGCTGACAGCCTCCCCCTGATTGCATCCAATTTCAAAATATAACATTCCCTCTCTCTTTAAAAAGTAACCGCTTTCCGCTATGATACTCCTGTAGAACAACAACCCGTCTGAGCTGCCGTCTAACGCAAGACGAGGCTCGTAATCACGAACCTCCGGCATCAGCCCAGCGATTTCTTCTGTCGGAATATATGGCGGATTTGATACGATAATATCAAAACAGCCGGAAACCTCTGCGAACAAATCACTCTGTATGATAGCTATATCAACTTGATTAAGAACTGCATTTTTCTTTGCTGCCGCCAGTGCTTCCACAGAGATATCTGCCAGCGTCACCGACTTACACTTACCTAAAACAGCTAGACTGATTCCAATACAACCGGAACCGGTACATAAATCAAGTATGTCTTTTCCCTGTGACGCCTTCATCACTTCTTCGACAAGACACTCCGTATCCTGTCTCGGAATCAACACATTTTCATTCACATAAAAGGGAAGCCCCATAAACTCTGTTTCATTTGTGATGTACTCAAGCGGAATCCGCTTTTCCCTCTCTCCCAGCAACCGCTCATAGCAGCATACAATTTTCTCATCTGCTATATCCTCACTGTGAAGGAAAAACTGTCCCTTATCTATTTGGAAGCAATGGGAAAACAGGTACCATGAATTTAACGCCGCTTCCTCAATGCCGGCGTGTAAAAGCCTTTCTTCCCCCTGCTTCAACACCTCCGCTAACGTCATTTCTTTTCAGCCTCTGCTTCGGGTGCTTCAAAATAACGGTCCAGCGCATTGAGGATCTCATCATCTTCCTCATCATCGGAATTGATATCTACAATCTCAATATCCTCTGCTCCTTGCTCCTGTACCGAGGCAGTTTCTTCCACGGCCGTCTCTGCGGTGTCATGAACTGTCTCCGTCATAACCGAAACCTTCGTTGCGTCCCCGGCAACCACATCAGATAATTCGGTTACTTCGATATCGGCTTCCACGTTTTCTTCCTCCGGCTCATCAATATGGGAAATAAACTCGCGCCAATCAAAAACAGCCTCCACCGATGCAATCGCTACTTCAATCATATCATCCGTAGGTTCTGCTGTCGTCAGCTTCTGAAGCCAGAGTCCCGGCTTACTCAGTACATTGATGACAGCATTGTCGTGGCTTCCAGCAAAACGGATAAACTCATATGCCACTCCGGCAATCACAGGTACAAGCAACAGCCTCAGAACCATTCTCAGCCAAATATTTCCGACCGAAATAAACATGAAAAATAAAATGCTGACAAACATAACAACCAGCATAAAGCTAGTCCCACAGCGCTTGTGCACCGTCGTCTGCTTTCCTACATTTTCTACCGTCAGCTCATAGCCACGCTCAACACAGTTTATTGATTTATGTTCCGCCCCATGGTACATAAATACCCTCTTTATATCCTCCATGAGCGAAATCAGCTTCACATACAAAACAAACAGGACTACCCGGATAACCCCCTCCAGCAATCCTCGCAGTTGGGCAGAAGGAATCGGTTTTTTCAAAGCCTCGGAAACAAAAAATGGAACAAGGACAAAAATACCGATGGCTGCTACAATAGCTATAATCATCATGATTCCCATCAAAATGCTGTCCTTTTTTTCCTCCTGCTTTTTCTGCTCCTCCGTCTTTTCCTCCTGCTCCTGTTTTTCCTCCTCCTCTAAAAAAGAAGCGGAATAATTCAGCGTGCGCATACCTGTAATCAAAGACTCAACAAAAGTTACCACTCCCCGGACAATCGGAAGGTTCGTCATCCTGTACCGTTCCCTGATACTTCTGTATGCCTGCTTTTTTATCTCAATATCATTATCAGACTTGCGGACTGCCACTGCATACTCGCCACTTCCTTTCATCATGACGCCTTCAATGACCGCCTGACCACCAATACCAGAATATTTCATCTTTACCTCCTACGCTTCTTCGCTCCGCACATTAAAAACTTTCCACTTTGTAAAAAGGGCAGAGCCACGCGACTCTGCCCTTGTTTTCAATGAATTATTTTAAGCCATACTTACGATTGAACTTATCAATCGCACCACGAGCTGCCATTGACTTCTGCTGTCCGGTGTAAAACGGATGGCATTTAGAACATACTTCTACGTGAATATCCTCTTTCGTTGAACCTGTCACGAATTCGTTCCCGCAGTTACAGACAACCTTTGCCTGATAATATTCTGGATGAATTCCCTCTCTCATGCTTTTTCACCTCACTACTTATATTTTCCTTATTTATAAAAATAAAAGGATAATTGTCTTGCTCAAAAATTGCTCCATAATTGTATCATGAAATTTGTAGAAATGCAAGTCCTTTTTTAGTTCAAGTGCATTTTTTTAACCGTTTCAATGAATTCGTTGTTTGTTCTCGTCCTCTTAAACAAATTCAAAATCTGCTCCAAGGCCTGGTCAGACTTCATTCCGCCCAACGCTCTCCGGATTTTCAGCACAGCCTCCTGCTCCTCTTTATTTAACAATAAATCCTCACGCCTCGTACTGGATTTCTGAATATCAATAGCAGGAAAAATGCGTTTCTCAGAGAGACTGCGGTCTAACACAAGCTCCATATTTCCAGTGCCCTTGAACTCCTCAAATACAACATCATCCATACGGCTTCCCGTATCGACAAGCGCCGTTGCCAGTATTGTCAGGCTGCCTCCCTCCCTCATATTTCTCGCTGCGCCAAAAAACCGTTTTGGCATATGCAGGGCTGCCGGATCCAGACCACCGGACAAAGTACGTCCACTCGGAGTAACCGTCAGATTATATGCTCTCGCAAGACGAGTAATACTATCTAACAGAATCATAACGTCCTCTCCGCCCTCGACAAGGCGTTTCGCACGTTCGATTACCATCTCCGACACCCTTTTATGGTTTTCCGGAAGCTCGTCAAAGGTAGAATAAATAACCTCTACCTTGTCGCCCTCAATGGATTCCTTAATATCCGTTACCTCCTCCGGGCGCTCATCTATCAAAAGAATAATCATGTTCATCTTCGGATAATTTTTTGTGACTGCTTTCGCCACCTGTTTGAGCAGAGTCGTTTTTCCTGTCTTTGGCTGTGATACAATCATACCACGCTGTCCCTTGCCGATTGGCGAAATCAAATCCAGTATACGCATGGATACTCCTGCTCCCGGTGTCTCCAAATGGATTCTATGATTTGGAAAAACCGGCGTCAAGTCTTCAAATTTTTTACGGTTGTATATATAGCTTGCCGGTCTGCCATTAACCTTTTTCATATACAGCAGGGCGCTGAATTTTTCATTCTGCGTTCTCGTGCGCAGATTCCCCTCGATAATATCACCAGTCCGGAGTCCAAACCGACGAATGAACTGTGGAGAAACATAAACGTCATTTTCTCCCGGAAGAAAGTTATCACAGCGGATAAAGCCATAACCTTCCGACATAATCTCCAAAATTCCATTTTTTGTTATTCCGCTGTCAAGCTCTTTCAGCTCCGTTGGGTGGACGTCTGCAATCTGCTTATCCCTTACAATCGAATACAATCCATCCGAGCCATCATGGCAACGCTGTTTCTGATTGTTATAATGATAATTGGTGTTTTGTGCAGTCCGCTCTGAGTGATATTCCCGCCTTTGCTCTGGTCTATATTCCGGTCTATATTCTGTTCTATATTCAGAATGTTGCTCTGCCCGAGGTCTCTCCTTTGCCCTCGGAAGCTTTTTCTCCTGTCTTCTTTCGGACATTCTTTCCGTCGTCCTCTCCGGCGTCCTTGCGGATGACCGCTCCGGCTTCTTCTCCTCGTGTGCCTCATGAGCCGTCTCTGCCTCCTTCTGCAACACCTCAGCAAGTCTTGCGGAAAGCTCCGGCTTACGCAGGGCAGAAACCCCTTTCAGACCTTTTTCCTTCGCAATCTCCCTCAATTCCACTAATGTTTTTTTTGATAAATCCATATCCTACTTCCTTTCTGTTTGCCCTCATAACCTCATCTATTTCGTCGCTTTGGGAAAATCTGAATATCGAAAAAGAATGTATTCTGCACAATGTAAAATAATGTCTGGCGACACCGCCAATAGACTTTTCGAATAGCAATATTATAACGCACTTTTATCCAAAACGTCAACCATTAAAAATCAATACCGTTTTTCTTCATCATTTCTCGCGCACTTTCAAGCGAATCTACACCCGTGCGGTTTTTAATCGGGGCAAATTCCCTGCTTCTGTCCACTTCATAGGAAAGGCAGTTATCCATCATATGAATCATATCCAGTATCAATGTTTCAAATTTGTAGCCGTTCGGTTCCTCTGGTTTTACCAGTTTCCCATTTTCGTTAATAAATGGAATCTTTTTCTCCACGATATGAACCGGCAGACTCTCATTCACAATTTTAGACAATGTTTTAACCTCAAACAAGTAATTCAAAATCATACCATAGTTATAAAGCAGTTTTCCTTCGGCATCTCTGGAATGTATCATTTCATCCGTCATTTCATAATACTCAACAATCGAAGGCTTACCGTCCTCCAGACACAGCACTCCGACCTTTTCATTTGGATCTGCCTTTGCTACTACCTTCGCTCCGCAGACACAGCCTGCCTCCAATGTCGCTCCGACAAAAACAGGATCAGCTATTTTCTGCAGTACATTATCCACTGCAAACGTATTCAGCCATTCAATGCCAAGTTCTTTCATCTTATCTAAAAGTCCCGCCTTTGCGAGAGAAGAAAACCATCCGCCATTTCCATTCGGAGAGACGGAAAGCTTATATTTATCTTCCATATATATTTTCCCATCATAATCAACCGACGGGGCCATCTCCTGAATAAAGAAATAAATATATTCCCGGTTATATCCAAAATAATTATGCTCCTCAAAAAATCTCGTCGTGTCCTCGTTATTTTTCTCACTTGTCATGATAAAAAATGGGATCCACGCTCCTGCCTTTTTTACTACCTCAAGCAGATTGGATACTAACTGTTCAAAAAGGTAGAGTTCCTTATGGACACCGACATTTAACATTCCTTTCGGCTTATCAAGCCCAAGGCGTGTTCCCTGTCCTCCGGCAAGCAGCACCGCGCCAACCTTGCCAGCCTGAATCGCCTCCAAGCCCGCCTTTTCATACATATCCTTCTTTTCTTCAATTTCTGCCAGAGTCAGCGCCCCCAGCGGTTCCAGTTTCCCTTTTTCATTTTGCTTTGCACCATCCCCGATCAGTTCCAACAGGGAAAAATCCAAATCTGCAATCTGTCCCAGCAATACCTCCTTCTCCTCATGATTTAACTCCTCATAATACTTCAGCAGATGCTCCTGACCATGGGATGTCAGTCTTGCCAGCGCTTCTTCGTATGTCATACCCTATATCTCCTTTCCAGAATTTTCTTTTCTCCATTGTACCCAGTTTATTGAAAAAGTACAAGAGAAAATGTTGTTTTTACTTATTATAAATGATATGATAAGATACAAAGTTCATAAACATGGAATGGAGGACAAGTATAAATCATGACACATGAAGAACAATCACTGGAGTTACATAGAGAATGGAATGGCAAGCTAGATATAGCGCCGAAATGCCGGGTTAAGTCCAGAGAGGATTTGGCTATTGCCTATACGCCGGGCGTGGCAGAGCCATGTAAAGCGATTGCTGAAAATAAAGAAAACGTCTATCAATACACAATTAAATCGAATACTGTTGCTGTCATATCAGATGGAAGCGCGGTTCTTGGTCTGGGAAATATCGGTGCCGAAGCCGCTATGCCGGTTATGGAGGGAAAGGCAGTTCTGTTTAAGGAATTTGGCGGTGTCAATGCTTTCCCTATCTGCCTTGATACACAGGACACAGAAGAAATCATCCGAACAATTGTCAATATCGCTCCCGCTTTCGGCGGCATCAATCTGGAGGACATTTCCGCCCCACGGTGTTTTGAAATCGAATCCCGCCTGAAGGAGCTTTTAAATATCCCTGTCTTTCACGATGACCAGCACGGTACGGCTATTGTCGTCCTGTCTGGTATTATCAATGCTCTGAAAGTTACTGGTAAGAAAAAGGAAGAATGTCGTATCGTCGTCAACGGAGCTGGTTCCGCCGGGATTGCTATCAGTAAACTTTTGCTCCGCTATGGTTTTAAACATCTTATCCTCTGCGATAAGTCTGGTATTTTAAACAGGCAGACGCCGGATTTAAACTGGATGCAGAAGGAAATGATGGAAGTAACAAATTTAGAAGGAAAAGAGGGCAGTCTTGCTGACGCCTTTGTCGGGGCCGATATCTTTGTCGGTGTTTCTGCGCCGGGTATCGTATCCGAGGAAATGGTGGCTTCCATGAACCGTGACAGTATTCTCTTTGCCATGGCAAACCCAGTGCCGGAAATCATGCCAGACCTTGCCAAAAAGGCTGGCGCAAAAGTAGTTGGCACGGGACGCTCCGATTTTCCAAACCAAGTCAATAACGTTGTTGCTTTTCCGGGTATTTTCAAAGGAGCTCTGGAGGGCCGGGCTTCCCAGATTACGGAGGAGATGAAACTGGCAGCCGCCCTTGCCATCGCCTCCCTTGTTCCGGAAAACGAATTGAGCGAGGATAATATTATGCCGGAAGCATTTGATCCACGGGTAGCTGACGTTGTGAGTGAAGCAGTCAGGGCACATATCCATGACTAGGAAAATGTGGGGAGACAAGCCCTATCACTCTCTGGATTATGAATGTAAACACCGTTTTGGGGAGAAGGTATATAAGGTTTCGCTGGATGGAGGCATGACCTGCCCAAACCGGGACGGCACGCTCGATACCCACGGCTGTATATTTTGCAGTGAAGGCGGCTCGGGAGATTTTGCCTCCCCTCTCTGCCACTCCGTTACAGAACAGATTGACAACGGCATCCGGGGAATTTCCTCCCGCAAACAGACTGGCAGTAAATTTATTGCTTACTTTCAATCCTTTACAAACACCTATGCGCCTGTCTCACTGCTAAAGCCACTATACGAAGAGGCACTGGCGCATCCTGACGTTGTTATGCTCTCTATTGCGACACGCCCGGACTGTCTTCCGGAAGATGTGCTGGAACTGCTGACGCAATGCCGCCACAAAAAACCTGTTCTCGTAGAACTCGGGCTGCAAAGTATTCATGACCGCACTGCCAGCTATATCCGCAGAGGATATCCCCTGAAAGTCTATGATACAGCAGTAGAATCCTTGAAACAAAGGGATATCGAGGTTGTCACACACGTCATCGCCGGGCTTCCCTTTGAGACAAAACAGGATTTTCTGGATACGGTTTCCTATGTCGGAAAATCCGGCTCTGACGGTATCAAGCTACAGCTTCTGCACGTGTTAGAGGGAACCGATTTGGCAAAAGAATACCGCGACGGCATTTTCGATGTGCTGACAAGAGAAGAATATCTGGACTGGATTGCCGCAGCACTGTCTATTCTGCCGGAAGACATTGTCATACACCGGCTTACCGGCGACGGCCCAAAGGATTTGTTAATCGCTCCTAAGTGGAGCAGTAGAAAACGGGAAGTATTAAATATGCTGCACCGGAAATTAAAAGATGAAGGCATTTGGCAGGGAATGAAAATTTCGTGTCAATCGGCGCATCAGAACGGAGGTCACTATGACGAGTGAATCTATCACAATCTACAAACTAATTATCCTATATACACTCAGCAGGGTGGACTCCCCTCTCCCGCAGGGTATCATTTCGGACTATATTATCAATCAAGGGTACACCAATTATTTTAATGTGCAGGATGCTTTTGGAGAACTTCTGCAGGCCGGACTGATTCAGGAAAATACTACCTATCATCTCTCTTACTATGAGCTGACACAAACCGGACTGGAAACCCTGAATCTATTTGGGGGGCAGCTATCTTCTAAGATTCGGGAGGAAATAAACAACTATCTGAAAACAAACCAATACGATATTATAAATGAAACCGCCCTTGTCAGCGATTATCATCTGACAACAGACGGTTCCTATCTTGCCACCTGCAGCATCCGTGAAAAAAATCACGAAATCTTCAGTCTGGCTCTGGAAGTTCCTACCGAAGAAGATGCTGTAAAAATCTGTAATAATTGGGAAACACAAAGTACCATACTGTATCAGGCAGCCATAAAACATCTGCTTCCATAAACGGTTACTCGATTTTCCCTTATATGTTATTTCTATTTTTTCTCACTATTTACAAATCTCATCTCGCCCTTTTGCTGCTGGCTGTCATCCGCAAGTACATTGTAAGAACCAGATTTCTTACTTTCAGTAGCCTGTTTTTTCGCACAGGCTGCACATAGTGTACCAGAACGGATTGCCACTCCGCATCTCAGACAAAAATTATATGTCTCGGAGTTCTCCACGACTTCGATTCTGCCACTCTTTAAAAAATCACTAATCGTACGGCGGCTCACTCCGGTCTCCCTTGAGAGAACAACCGCATTACTTGGTCCATTCTCCTCTAAATAGCGTTTTACTTTGCCAAAATCCGTTACAAATTCATTTCCACATTCCTCGCAGACATAAACGCCGCTCCCCTTGTACTCCATTCTTCCGGAGCAGGCTTGACATGTACGGTCCACTAACTCCATGGATGTATTATCTGCAAATCTATCCATACGTCGTCCCTTCTTTCCTGTCAGCAACATGGTTTTCATTTTGTTTAAATTTCATAATATATCTATTTCTTTCCAAAACATTCTTCGTAATTTTCAATACACTGCTCAATAACAGCTACCGCCTCCGTCGGCCCGCCAAATTCCTTTACCGCCGTATCCTTGTTCTCCAAATCCTTATAAATACTGAAAAAGTGACGGATTTCTTCAAAAATATGCTTAGGTAACTGCTCAATATCCGTATAATAATTATATGTCGGATCATTATACGGAATGGCAATAATTTTCTCATCCCGGGCTCCATTATCCAGCATATACATAACGCCAATCGGATAACAGCGCACCAGTGATAATGGTTCTATATCCTCCGAGCAAATCACAAGGACATCCAAAGGATCCTTATCATCTCCGTATGTCCGCGGAATAAATCCATAGTTTGCCGGATAGTGTGCCGATGTATAGAGAATCCGGTCCAATATAATCAACCCAGTCTCCTTATCAAGTTCATACTTTTTTTTACTTCCTTTTGAGATTTCAATCGTTGCAATAAAATCGGTAGGGGAAATTCTTTCCCTGCTTATATCATGCCAAATATTCATAATAGCCCTCGCTTCTGCGCTATTTCTGTACTAGTGTGCTCTGTATCAGCCAACTCCTGTCGTTCCCAGCTCCAGATATTTCAGATATGCGCCATAAGTCATAGTCACTGCTTTTTCTCCACTGCCGACAACTACTGTCACCTGCTCTAAATCTGTATTTGCCGCCATTTCTCCTTTATCAAAGGCTGTTTTCCCAACTGTGGCCGTATTGCTGCTCTCTGTCTTTTTCGCCCCAGTGGAGCCACCGCTCCCTACGGAGCCATCCGTATCGCTTACCGACACTTTTCTGTCCGGAACAGTCACGCCTTCCTTCATAAACTTCTTTATTTTCTTTACATAATTCTGCGTTTCCTTAATTGGTGGCACCCCGCCATATTTTTGTACCCTTCCGCTTCCTGCGTTATAAGCGGCTGCCGCCAATGTATAATCGCCGTTAAACTTCTTTAAATGTGCCTTCAAAAGCTTTGCTGCCGCCATAATATTCTGCTCTGCGTCAAAGGGGTCTTTCACACCCAGCTCTTTACACTCTGCCGGCATAATCTGCATAATCCCCTTTGCCCCCGCTGATGACACACATTTTGTATTAAAATCCGATTCTGCTTTTGCTACTGCAAGGAGGAAATCATATGAGATATCATACTTTGCCGAAGCTCTTTCAAAAATATCCTGTAACGTTGTCTCAGCCAAACTGCCGCTTTTTCCGGTCTTTTTTGTATTCGTCTCAGCCGCTGCCACCGTCTCTGATGTTTTGGACGTCTCAGCCGCGGAGGCCTTCGCCGTTTTCGTTTCCTCTGCAGCCAGAACCTTTTGGAAAGGAGTAATCGTCGTCTTTGATTTTCCCGGATGTTTCTTCTCTATCCTCTTTGATGCCGTTATATTTGTCACATCCCGAATGACCATCGTTGACACAAAATCTCCTCCTTTCACATCGTATTCCCAAAATTACATTCTAATTATAATCGAGAGATTATAATTAGTCAACTACCTACCACGAGTATTATTCCCTAACGGTAATATTCTTGCAAAAAATCATCCAGTTTAAACATCGCCTCTTTCAGCACTCGTACCTCCGGCAGATATACAATTCTGAAATGATCCGGCTCTGCCCAGTTAAAGCCGCCGCCGTGTACAAGCATAACCCTTTTCTTCCGCAAAAATTCGAGGACAAACCGCTCATCATTCGTAATTCCAAAGCGCTTCGCATCTACCTTTGGAAATATATAAAATGCCGCATCCGGCCGAACTGCGGATAACCCATCCACTTCTTCCACTGCCTCGCAGATACATTTCCGCTGCTCATACAGGCGCCCTCCCGGCAGAAGGAGCGGATCTATCTCCGGACGGTTTCGAAGCGCTGGCGCCACAACATGCTGTGCCAGCACATTAGCACAAAGTCTCATGGAAGAAAGCATGTTAATTCCCTCAATATAGCCTTTCCCCTTTGACAAATCACCGCTCAGCACCATCCAGCCACTGCGAAAGCCCGCAATCCGGTCCGATTTGGAAAGTCCGTTAAACGTAACAACGAACAAGTCCGGAGCCAGCGAAGCAATGGACGTATGCTCCTTGCCGTCAAATACAAGACGGTCATAAATTTCGTCAGAAAAAATTACCAGCTGATATTTCCTTGCCAGCAAAACAATCCTCTCTAATACCTCTCTCGGATATAAGGCACCCGTCGGATTGTTCGGATTGATAATCACGATTCCCTTCGTCCGGCTTGTGATTTTTCTCTCCATGTCGGTAATATCCGGATACCAGTTCGAACTCTCATCGCATATATAGTGAACCGGATTTCCCCCCGCCAGCTTAGCCGCAGCAGTCCACAAAGGATAATCCGGCGCCGGAATCAAAATCTCATCGCCGTTATTTAAAAGCCCCTGCATGGCAAGGGAAATCATCTCACTAACGCCGTTCCCCATATAAATGTGGTCAACGTCAATGTTCGGCAGTCCCTTTGACAGATGGTATTCCCGAATCGCCTCCCTTGCTTCAAGAATTCCGTTTGACTCGCTGTAACCCTGACTCATTGGATTTTCCAATGCCTTTTTTGCCGCATCGGTAATCCATTCCGGCGCAGTAAATCCAAAAGGCGCCGGATTTCCAATATTTAGCTGTAAAATATTCATCCCCCGGCGCTTCATCGCATTTGCCTCATCCAGCACCGGCCCACGCACATCATAGCACACGCCGTGCAGCTTTTCCGACTTTTCAAATAGGCGGACTGGCTGCCCGGCCCCCGGCTGTATTGACTCATCCGGTTTCCGGATTCGGAAATGCCGGAGCAGTAATATAACAATGCCAACACAGATAATATCAAATATCAGAAGAAATGCTCCCGGCACTTCTATCCCTGCTTTCTCCATCGCCCCCTCATAACCGCTGATGATATAGGAACTGGAATTAAATATAACATGTAACAGAACGCTTCCCCATATCGTCTGCGTCCGCTCATAAACATAGGCAAGCAGGATACCAAAGATAGCAGCATAAATTCCCTGAACCCAGTTCATATGGTAAATACCAAAAATAACACCAGAAATAACCGCCGACGGCAAAATAGAAAATGCCCGGCGCAGCTTTCCGTAAATCATCCCGCGGAAAATCACTTCTTCTACCAAGGGCCCGAAAAGACATACGAAAAAAATCATTAACACCGGAGAACCTATATCAATATTAAAATTTTCAACAAGATTTTCATATTCTTTAAAAACTCCCGGCACTGCCACATATAAAAAGGTCAAAATCAGATTAATCGCATACTGACCAAAAAAACCGATTCCACAAAGACACAATACATTTTTTGCAGTAAATGCCTTTCGATAATCCGGGCGGAACGGATATTTATTTTCGCGGAAATAATACCACAGTCCAAAACATGCCAGTAAAATCAGCTCCGCCAGTCCGTTCAAAATCAAAAGCGGCATACCCTGTGTAAAATATTTGACAACCGGCTCCATCAGCCTCTCATAAAATCCGGCATCCAACCCTTGACCGCTTCTCAGCCCAATCGCCACTATAATTCCGGAAAGCGTTACGCCGAGAACCAATTGTACTGCTACTGCGATTGTCATATACAGAGCCACCCATGCAAGTGACTTTAATTTATCTTTCATCTCTTATCATCCCTTCACACCATCCACGATTTCTAGCTAGGGGAGACAGGCTCCCCATTTCTCATTATTCTATCACTTTCTGTTCTATCGGTCAATTTGCAGTTGCAGATTTAACTTAAAAATGATAGTATAGAATTCAGTAACGGCTGTCTGCAAAGGCAGCAGAATGGAGGAAAAAGATGAAACTTTGGGGAGGACGTTTTACCAAAGAAACCAACGAACTGGTTCACAATTTTAACGCTTCGATTTCTTATGACAAGAAATTTTATAAACAGGATATACTGGGAAGTATCGCTCACGTTACCATGTTAGAAAAACAGGGGATTCTCACTGCAGAGGAAAAGGATGCCATTACTGTCGGATTGCAGGGAATTTTAATGGATATCGAGAACGGAACTCTGGCTATTACCGCAGAGTACGAGGATATACACAGTTTTGTGGAAGCAAACCTGATTGACCGTATCGGCGAACCCGGTAAAAAGCTCCACACCGGACGCAGCCGGAACGATCAGGTTGCCTTAGATATGAAACTGTACACAAGGGATGAAATCGTTATTCTGAACGATTTATTAAAAGAACTGATGGTAATTCTCCATCGCATTATGTCAGAAAATATTGACACCTATATGCCGGGCTTTACCCATCTTCAAAAGGCTCAGCCGGTCACACTGGCACACCATTTTGGCGCTTATTTTGAAATGTTCCGCCGCGACCGCAGCCGCCTGCGCGATATTTACGACCGCATGAATTACTGCCCGCTTGGTTCGGGCGCCCTTGCCGGAACAACATATCCGCTGAACCGCGATTACACGGCCTCTCTTTTAAAGTTTGACGGTCCAACCTTAAACAGTATGGATTCTGTTTCTGACCGCGACTATCTGATTGAGCTTCTCAGTGCCTTATCAACCATCATGATGCACATGAGCCGGTTCTGTGAGGAAATTATCCTCTGGAACTCTAATGAATATCAGTTTGTCGAGATTGACGATTCCTACTCCACCGGTTCGAGCATTATGCCGCAGAAGAAAAATCCGGATATCGCAGAGCTAATCCGCGGAAAAACCGGACGGGTATACGGTGCGCTGATTTCACTTTTGACAACAATGAAAGGAATTCCGCTTGCCTACAATAAGGACATGCAGGAGGATAAAGAACTGACCTTCGACGCCATTGATACGACAAAGGGCTGTCTGGCACTTTTTGCGGGTATGCTTGATTCGATGAAATTTAACAACAAGGCAATGGAAAACAGCGCAAAAAATGGTTTTACCAACGCTACGGACGCTGCCGATTACCTTGTCGGCCGGGGTATCGCCTTCCGCGACGCACACGATATTATCGGCCAGCTTGTACTCCTCTGTCTGGATAAAGAAGTTTCACTGGACGAGCTTCCTCTGGAAGAATATCAGAAAATATGTCCAGTATTTGATGAGGATATCTACGAAGCAATTTCCATGAAGACCTGTGTGGAAAAGCGGACAACGATAGGCGCACCGGGACATGACGCCATGGTTCAGATTCTTGCCACAAATGCAAAATATTTGCAGGAATCATAAGGATTGATACAAAAGGGCTGTGATTTTCATCCAGCCCTTTTTTTGTACCATTTTATTTTTTCACTTTTACTTTTTTACCTTTACTTTTTTGCTTTTACTCCACGGAGAATAGCTTTTCCCCTTCCCCATCTTCTTATAAGCACGGACAGATACTTTGTAACGTTTTCCCTTTTTCAAACCGGAAACTGTCTTGCCTGTCTTCTTTGTTCCAGTAACCGTAATTTGCTTTTTCTTCTTTCCCGCCACATAACGAATCTGATAGCCGGATGCCTTTTTATTCTTCTTCCAGTGGACATTGAGCTTCCCTCCTGCCCTGCCTTTTACACGTATCAGCTTCGTCTGCGAGAGATAATAGATTGTCTTCTCTCCCGACATCTCTATTTTCTCGCTGCCTTTGTAAGCGGCCACCTTGTAACGGTATTTTGTTCCGTTTTTCTTTGCCTTCTTGTCGATATAGGAGATTCCTTTTGTCGTGACAAGTTTTTTCCCATTCCGGTAAATGATATATTTTGTCGCGCCCTTCTTCTTTCGCCATGAAATCTTTACACCCTTCTTCGTATTGCTTAAAGAAAGCGTTGACGCTTCCGAAGCGCTCTTACCTTTTTTTCCATACTCATCCAGATAATAAGCCACTCCATCTATGACATGAGTTCCCGAATATTTAAAAAAGTTTACGGTGTATACTAACTGAGCTGGCATCCCCTTTCCGTCTACAAGATTGGAAAAGGTTATTTTATAGCGTTTGCCAGCATAGGAACCTGCCCCCGAATTTAATTTTGGCGGTGCAAAGCTGATAAATTTCCCCCAGTAGGAGGAGGATGCCAGCCCGTCCGCAGAGGAAGTGCGGTACTCTGTCTTACCGGTCGCCAAATCCGTTATCGTTACCTTTAAACCAGTTGTTGACAGATTCAGCTTGTCTGTGTTCAGATTTACCGTCCAGTTTGCTGCCTTCGATAATTCTTCCGCCGGAAAATCTCCAGCCGCCGGCCACGCATATGCCGCCTCATTATTTTTAACCGCTGTCCCCAGAGGATTCGGATCATCCGTGTATTCCACTGTCTGGCAGACATAATTGCCAAAAAATCCATAAGCAATTTTAGTCGCATTGCGAGTCAGGAAATTGTTTCGATGTCCCGTCACCATATAATCATTGTCATTCATCCAGAGTCGGATTGTATCAATAATTTTATACTGATTTTTATAATGGTTCATCGCTATACTGCTGGAGGAAGTTCCCTCTGCCGCCGCCTTATAAAATGCTTCCGACATGTCCTTTGGACGTGACGAGCTGTGGCTGAAATCCGACGCATGAAGAAGAACCGCCCCTTTCGCCGCATTGCTCCACACCTCCGATGAAGAACTGGAGAGTGTGCTCAGCCCCGCCAGCCAGCGGTAATAATTTGACAGCTTCAAGGCATTTCCCTTCGTATTTGTGGTCAGCGTACTTTCTTTATACGGCGCTTTTCCCGAACCATTCTTTGCATACAGCGTTGCCGAATAGTCTTTCGGAGCAGCCGCCAAAAACTTCTTGATAATCCCATTTTTACTGCGATTGTTGTAAACCGAAAATGTATTCATATTGTAGGTAACGGTATTCATTACCTTCATATCGGAAGATTTAATTATTTCATAAAAGAAATGTGTCCCGTCCGTTTCCAGCGCAAGCAATCCATCCCCGAAACGTTTCAGATTGAAAATCTTTCCTTTTGCCTGATACTGTTTCTTTCTCTTTTTGTCTGCCATGCTGTATGTAAAAATCGTATTATTGTTATACAGGGTATATACAACATCACCGACAATAACCGAATTGACGCCGGCACAATGGATATAGTCGTATTCGCCGCCCATCTCGAGTTTCTTTTCTGCGTATAAAGCGCGGGACCATGTGCCATCACCAATTTTATTCAGCGGATAAAATTCACCGGAAAAGGTAACAAGATACTCGTCATTCAGAATCTCAACCGGCTTCTGATAATTTCCAAAAGAAATGTTTTTCGCATAGGTCATGTACTGCTCTGGCAGAGATACTTCGCCATTTGCAAATTTCCCCTTCATCAGCCGTCCCATGAGGTTTCCATACCCATATGCGCTGTACGCCATGAACTCGTCAATATAGTAAAATGTTCCATCTGTACAAAAACCCGAAAACTCATTGATTGGATAAGCCATGTCTCTTTCTGTCAATATCGTGCCGTTTTCCGACATAATGATTAGACTTTTACTGCTATTATTCTGCCCTTCCGCAACTGTTTTTTTATAGTCGTTCGTCCCGACATAAATATTTCCTTTTTTGTCTGCGCCAACACTTTTTAATATGTGCCCTTCTTTCTGAATGGAACGGACAACCTCTCCCCGTTCCATATCATAGACGACTACATTCATAATCTCATTTTCAGAGTAGGCGTTGTAATAAGAATTATATCCGAAATACAACAGCCCTGCCTCCTCACAAATAAAGGCGGAGATTTTATTTTGCCCGCCGTAATAGCTTCCGGTGGAGGTATACTCTGCCTTCGGAAAGGTATGCTCCGTCTCTGTGTACCCGGTCGAGATATCACAGGAATACAGCACGTTATTATTCAGAATTTTTACAGTCTTTCCGTCCTTTGATATGTACTGCGTTAAAATATCATTGGCAGTTTCATATTTGAACTTCATCTCCCGGATGTCTCCCGAGACATTACTTATCTCGTCATCCTCACTGCTTTTCCGTGAAAAATCCTGCTGCCCGCTTTGGTATGCTCTGTTTTCCGGCGCAATCCCTGTGAAACCTTCTTCTTTCACCTCACAGTTTTCGCCTTCTGATGTTATACTATATCCTGTAGCCGCTTTCCCGTCTTTTTCGTTTTTTTCTCTGTTTGCAACGGCTTCCGCCATCCCTGTGGCATACGCACCACTCCCAACGGTAAGAACAAGGGCAAGTATTCCTGCCACAATGCGGTACCGAAAGTGGGTTGTTATTTTCTGCTTATGTTTTTTCATAAATTCTCCATTTCTAAATATTGCTTTTAAATGCAACGGCTCTGACCTGTCAACGGATAAAGTTCGTTCGAATGGCCGGCTCTCTCTCTGGAACGACAATTCCCTTTTCTTTTCCTGCCTCAATACATTTTAAAAGCCATGCCATGTTGTTTCCCAGCGTGCGCATAGTCTGTATCCCTTCCTCGTCCTTTTTTACATCCTCTGCGCAGCTGCCGTGTACCTGATTCCAATACTGTGACGGCACAACCGGCATACCATTTATTGTAAAATACTTGTTTATCTGGTCAAATGTTGCAGAGGCGCCACCTCTCCGGCAACTGACTACGGCAGCGGCAGGCTTTCCTCTCATCTTACCCCCGCCGGAATAAAAGGCACGGTCCATAAAAGAGGTCAGTGCCCCGGAAGCAGCGGCATAGTGTACCGGGGAACCAAATATGTACCCGTCTGCCCCCTCTGCTTTTTCTACAAACTCATTTACAATGTCCCCGCGGAAGCACGCACCTGTCTTTCTGCATGCCCCACAGCCGATACATCCGGCAATCTCGCTGACACCCAGCCAGATAATCTCTGTCTCTACTCCGTTTTTTTCTAATGTGTCCGCAATCTCCCGAAGCGCCGTATAGGTACACCCGTCTTTGTGCGGCCCTCCATTGACTAATAATACTTTCATATTTACCTCCATTCTGAGAACGTATACGTTCATACTTCTTTTTATTTTACTATAACTTTTACATTATATTTTCCAGATACATAATTATGATAGCCCCATAAATATAAATGCGTGACTGAAATCTTTGCGGTTCCCTTTTTCTTCGCTGTCACGACACCGTGATCATCTACGGTAGCCACCTCAGGATTCAATGACTGGTACTGCAGTCCATCGGACAAAAGTGTGTACCAATAATTCTTACCGGATTCAAAATGTGTAACCAGCTTATGCCTTTTCCCCACTCCCAGTTCTATTTGCTTAACATCTGGCTGGATTTCGTAGATATCACGAAAAGTCATCTGCTGGATGGCGGCATCCGGAGAATCTTTAGGACGACAGTCCACAAAGAGTTCATAGTGCTCTTCCTCCTCCGACTTTCCTCTCATTTTCTTCATATATGGCGACATAACAACACGCGCTTTGCACTTTTTAAATGCTCCCGTCCCAATGTAACTTACCCACTTGGGAATTGTAATTTTTTTCAATGATGTACAGCCGGCAAAAGCATAGTCGTTAATTTCAAGCAGTCCTTCAGGCAATGTAATGGATTTTAACTTTTTGCAGTTCGCAAAAGCATACGAGCCAATAACCTTCACTTTCTTGGGAATACGGTAGCTTTTTCCCTTCTTGGCACGAGGATACACCTTTACCCATGTTCCGGCAACTGCATCATAAAACAATACTCCCTTTTTTGTATAACAATCACTGGTATTCTTTTTCATTTTTATGGTTTTTAAATTAGGAAGCGAAGCAAACTCCCCATTATATTTCAATTTACTTTCTAATGTGATTTTCTTAATCTTCTTTGGATATTTATAATGAGACGGCGGGGACTCCACTTCCGTCATATTAACTCTTGCCGGCAATTTCAAGTGGCTGGCGGAGCCCTTATATAAATCAATTTTTGCAACAAATCTAATAGCACAGTCTCCTACTCTATAATCCGAATAAGTAAACTTTCTATATGTATTCTTCTTTGAAATAAGTCTTACTTTTCCTTCTATCGTATATCCAGATGATAAAAACATGGATAAACACAAACAAAGTGCTATTATTTTTCTCATATAACCTTTTTTCACTAAATCACTCCATTTCAAACAGTCCTTTGCTTCCAACTTAAATAATACTATTCTCATATAAGTAGTTCAAGAAGCCCTCGCATCCCTCTACTATATCATCATAGGTTTCATCAAAATTTCCCGTATACCACGGATCGGCAATGTCCCTTCCGTCACTTCCGAAGGTAAGAAATTTGTAGACCTTTCCCTCTGAATCGCCGCCTAATATACGGTTCATATTTCTCATGTTCCATGTATCCATGCCAATGAAATAGTCGTAGTCATCATAGTCCCGACGTGATAGTTGGGTGGCACGGTGCGGAATCATTGGAATCCCCATCTCATTCATTTTGCGCACGGTACCCCTGTGTGGGGAATTGCCAAGTTCTTCTGTGCTGGTAGCTTTGGAATCAATGTAAAACTGGTCTGCGAGACCTCGTTTGTTTACCATGTCCTGAAATACATATTGAGCCATCGGCGAACGACAAATGTTACCATGGCAGACGAATAGTATTTTTATCATATCTTAAAATCTCCTTAAAATGCTTGATTTTGCCGTGTTTTCAAGGGTTTCAGTTATGTTTGCGTTTTGCTTGTGGCAGAGACATTTTTACTTTTTTCGGCATAATTGGGTATAACTCGGTATAGATTGTCAATCGTTTGGTCTATAAATTGGTCTAAATTCAAATTTTGTAGACCACGCTATCCTTCACATACCTTTTCCATCTCTTCACCCAAATCTTCAAACTGCAAATGAGTATATGTATTGAGCGTTACACCAATATCCGAATGTCCCATGATGTATTGTAGCTTTTTAGGATTGACACCTGACTTTGCCATATTACTACAAAATGTATGCCTTGCTACATGAGGGGTAATCGCTGGAAGTTCTTTCTTGTAAATCTTATTATACTTTTCGCGGATATGTTGAAAATATTTCTCCCAATGTAGAGCAACCATCGGCATATTATTTTTGTCTAAATACAGAAATCCGCACTTGCCATCAATCATAGGTTCAATCTTTGGTTTCTTGCGGTTCTCCAAGATACGCTTAAAACATTCTCTCACTTCATCGGACATAGGCACATATCTCACGCCCTTTTCTGTCTTAGGCGTTTCTATGACATATTCCATATCCCTTTTTCGTTGTAACTGATGGTCAATTCTGATTTTATTATCCACAAAATCAATATCATCTCTCGTCAAGCCGCAAAACTCAGAGATACGAAGTCCTGTCTTAAATAAGATAAAAATACCTTCATAGTATTTAGAAAAATGCCTGTCATTCTTGACAAAGTTTAAAAATGCTCTTTCCTGTTCTCTGGTGATTGCCTCCCTTGTAACAGAATCATTCACCACCACTGTAGCAAGCTGGAACTCAAACGGATTCTTTCGGATTAGGTCATCTTCTACTGCCATTTGAAACGCTGGTCTGACTACACCTCTTATGGAATGGATAGAACTATATCCCCTACCATCCTTATCTTGCAGTTTAATCAGCCATTCTTTAGCATCGGATATTCTAACAGTATCAATCCGTCTCTTGCCGAAATCCTCTTTTTTTATAATGTTAATCACAAAGTTATAATTTGCCTTAGTATTATGCTTTACACCATGTTGCTGTGATACATACTTTTCTACTAATTCAAGTACAGTAGTATTCCCGCCATTCGGCATAATATAATCATCTAAAGCCTTTTGGATCTGTTTCTCTTTTTCTCTCAGGGAAATATCTTTACGCTTACCTTTTGGAACTACATCTGATGCTGTCAACTTCCAACTGTATACAGATTTTCTTTCACCAGAAGTATCAAGGTATCTGTATTTATATCTCCCATCTTTTTCCTGACTCTCTCCTGTCCATAGTTTTCGACCTTTACTATCCCGTCTAATAACGTCTGACAATATTCTCTCGCTCCTTTCATATAACAAGAGCCATCTGTATGATACTTCCTATAATACCACACATCCGGCTCAAAATCCATTACTCATTCTTCTATTTTCACTATCAAAATATTAAATAGCGTCCATATGCTCATTAACATATTGTTCAAACATGACACGTTTAATCTGCGCTCTTGTACCATTCCATAAAATAAATTTCTCGTCTTTATGTTCTTCTATAAATTTTGCCAGTTTCTTATATCCAATTCCGAAATACTCTGCTGATTCTGTAAGACTAAGCGTGTACTTCTGCCACCAAGGAAGTTGTAATCTGTTCTCTGTACTTATAACTGATTCCTCCATCTCACTTTAAAATTCTACAATATAAAGAAGATACTATATCATTTCAGCACCATAATATTCACTTTTCAAATTTCATCACACATTCATAGGAGGGCTATTGTTTACATCAAGCACTCGCTTGACATATATCACGCTACCCAACACGCAAAATACTGCAAATAGGTTTTCTCCCCTATTCATTTTTATTTTAACCAACAATATCCTCTAACTTCTTCTTATAATCATCGCTCATCTTTTCCGTTTTTTCAATTAACTTCTCATAGCGTTTCTTGAGTCTTTTTACATCACTAATCAATTCCTCATAATCTATCTGATATTTCTGAATTGCCTCCAATTTAGCATAGGCATCATTTCTTTCTTTTTCTAATCGCTTACATTCCTTTTTTAAGAGTGTAAGCATATCATTTCTATTTCTTCCAAACATTACAGTTCCTCCTCAAGTTTTTAGTACAATGAAAAGAGTCTTACTATACACATATGTATAGCAAGACTCCATGTATTACAGAAAAGTTTTGTATTATTTGCCTACAGCTTTATGTAGCTGTTTCCATTGCGATATTACTTTTCTATAAGATTCGTCCTATATTATCTATATAATAAAAAGGCAAGATGACATAAGTATTGCAAAATCTTGCCTTTTTATTATTACATTTCTTTCAAAAACATACTAACCAAAGATTTCTTCCTTTTTACTTAATAACCTAGCCATGATAGAATCCTCCTTTACCTTACTTTATTATATCACATTTTTGCATCATGTAAACACCTAATTTTAATCTTTTTTTGCTAAATAAGCTACATAACCAGCACCAGGGATACACCAATTATTAAATGATATTTGTAAATGTGTATCGTGCTTCTTTTTAACGTGGAACCCTTGACTGTTATTTTCCTTACTATAAAATGAAACAAATGCAGAGCCATGTATACTCCATTTAGTTCCATTGTCATTATTAATATAAATCTCATGCGTCATTGCTTTACTTGGATGTGTCAATCTAAAAATTTGTGAGATATCTTCCATCGGCACTTCGTATTCAAACTCAAGATGTATTTTATGCTTTTTACAATGCTGCAATTCACGTTCAAACTTAACAACATATTGAAATTCTGAATGCTTATCTTTAATAGGTAAGATTTTTTTATACTGTTCCACTTCATCCGATAAATCAGTTTCGTTTATAATAAAACTAATTATTTTAAAACTCGCCTTTTTTTCTTCATCTGTCATTTTTTTATCTAAATTACAAAGGCGAATAGAGTGTGAAACTTTATTATTTTTATCATGTTCATTTATAATTTCATATTCTAATATAACATACTTCTTAAATACAGACATATTATTATCGAGTGTAATTTCATATGTCATATTGTAATAATTATAGTACAACCCATCTAATAAATCAATTAATTTTGGTTCAACAGAGTAGATAGAGTTATCTACCCCTTCTAGTGGTATACCACCTCTTTTTGCGGCTATTTTTCTATTAATATTTTTAAGGACTTTATTAGAATATGAATCTAATGAAATATTACCTTGTAAAACATTCTCCAATGCATTTGAAACCAAGTTCTTTATTGTGCTGATTTCTACTAATACAGAAACAATTCCTGCTGAAAATAATGTGTTGCCAATTGTACTTACTATATTTAAGAACGGCTTAGTTGCATAATATTTAGCAAAAAAACTATCAGTAAATACGTTTAACAATATATTTGATGATATAATACAAACAATTCCCATACTAATTAATATTATAGTTGCAGTAGATAAATTCATTGATATTTTAAAATTGCTTTTCTTTGTGCTTTTGGACACACCTTCACCACCAATCATTAGTTGTATAATATATCCTATTATATACTAATAATCGACAAAAATCTACAATTATTTTACATGAGTCTAAAATCTTATTTGAACTAGACTTAAATTTACATAGAAAGCAGGGGCATTACCCCCTACCTTCTAAACTTGATTTATCTTATTTGTAATCCTCCCTTTCGTCATTAAGTCATGAACGCCAACCGTAAATGCCTCTCGTACCCTTCTATCATTCTTCAGCGCACTAACGAAATCTTGCGCATTTTCTACATTCGGCAATTCAATGTTTTCAAAATCAAACTGAAAATTAACATCGCCAAACAAATGTGAAGGTGTTGGTAGTTTTGAAGTAATTGACATATTTTTAATGTTATTCAACAAGTCAGTAGCTGTTGGAACTACTTTAACAAACTTTTGTAATTCTGCAACATTTTCCGGACTGATTAAGCCCTCGCCGTTGCGAACCATAGCAAGACCGTCCTCGCCTTGAGCTTTGACAAGTTTGGCAACACCACCATGTTTAAAGCCTTTGACTTTAAGTTTTTTCAATCTTTGATAAAGATTTTCGCTTTTAGAACCACCATTAAATTTTATCCCTAAAATATCGGAAAGTTCTATCATCTTTTTTTTACTTAAAACTTTTTTCTCCCATTTTTTCTTATTTTTGTTATCATTTAAATTCCATAATTTTTTATTTAAATCACTTAAATCTTTATATGGTTCTTTAGACGTATGAAAATTATTGATATTTTTAAGAAAATCTTCGGCATTTTGTTTGGCTAAATCTTCCATTACTGTACTTCCGCCAGGATTCCATTCTGTACTATGTTGTCCTACACCTGTTGAGCCATCTGGTCTTGTTATAGTAAATCCAGATGAAGAAGGTTTTGGATTACTCGTTGGTTTTGGGTTCTTGACATCTTTATAGGCATTAATAATGTTCTTTGCCTGCTCTTTTAAAACTTTGGAAATTGCAGACGGATCATCGCCGTTTATTGCACCCTTCATAGAAGTTACAATAGTTCCTTTATCACCTAAAGCATCAACAACATCTTTAAATTCTCCTGTATATTTATAGCCATAATCTTTTGCGTAGCTGTCGATAACACCTTTTATTGTAGTTCCGTTTTGATTGATGGCATCTATACCGTCTTTCAATAACTGATTCTGGTCTTTAAACAGGTTATCCATCAAATCTTCATACTCTGTATATAGATTATCCAACATATTCTGCTGGTCACTAATATACCTATCGTATTCCGTATCCTGTAATTCCTGTCTTGCTTCATCAATTTCTGCCTGAAGTGAAGCTTGTCTTGCACGTCCTTCTTCTGAATCATCGCCCTGCAATGCAGAATATCGTTTCTCTAATGCTGCTATGTTCTTCGTCTGATTACTGATATTGCGCTCATAATCGTATAAATCT
>DEUM01000002.1:49022-49982 GCA_002362575.1 Lachnoclostridium sp. UBA3262
TGATAATTTTCTTTCATCAAATCCACAATTTTTGTTTCATAGTCATAAGCTGTTTTCGTGTATTCCTGCTGTTTCTGCGCAACTTCGGCAATCTTGTCACGTAACGATTTTTCCGACTGGTACTCATCATTTGTCCTACCATAACTACCAGAGGAGAGTAGCTTTTCCAATCGTACTCGCTCTTTTGCATAAGTGTCAGCGTTCTTTTCCGCAGTTTCCAGACCAATTCCATAAGTGCCAAGTACGCCCAGTCCTTCTTTGGTAAGTCCCTTACTGTCTTCATCCGTAAGAACACTACCCATAAGTCCGGCTAAGAAATCTGCCTCGGAAGCCATCCTTGTGTTATTGGCAGCAATATCCTCCAGCATAGCATCATGTAACTCACCAAGTTTTTTGGAGTTTTCAACAATATTGACATCACATTCATGGATTGAATTTTCAACGGACTGGATGTCGGACTGAAGCTGATACCATTCATCAGAATACTTAGTAAATGTACCGCTATTCAGTTTACCCTGTAACTCCTTTAATTCATTTTGCAGGGTATTCCGTTTATTGGTTTCCTGATCGTTTTGATTTCTATAGTAATTAGCAGTAACAATACGTCCTTTGGCTTCCAAAAGAGAAACTTCGTTTTGCGTCTTTTGCTTTGCGTTGTCAATCGGACTTATTTTGTTTTCATAGTCTTTTTTGATGTTGTCAATCTGATGAACCTTTAAATCCGTTATCTTCTTTTGCTTCTCATATTTAAGGCGGTCTATCTCTGCTTTACTTTTTTCGCCTTTAGTAAGTTTAGCAATAGCAATCTGTTTGTCATAAGATAGTTGAATATTTTTGATTTGCTTATTAACATTAGCGTTCTTTTTCTTTGCGCCAATTGCAATTGCTTCTTTTGCTTCCGCACGGGAAATTCTCTCATTGTAGAGGTCGACATCGAGCTGAAGTTTTTGCTGTTTGAGT
>DEUM01000010.1 GCA_002362575.1 Lachnoclostridium sp. UBA3262
AGCATTGTCTGAGATGTCTGCTGTTGCTTGTCCTGCCTTTGGCAGTGCGTTCTCACTAGCGCCGCCACGCAGCGGTACAAATGCACCACCAGAAACAATCACATTTACTGCGGGCAGATGCGAAGCATCCATACATAAAAGAAGGCTGTCAAAAACAAATTGATTTATTTTTGACAGCCTTCTTTTATGTATGTGCACCGTAGGTGCTGCCCGCAGTAATCAGTAACTAAGGTGGTGCATAAGGACCGGCGGGCGGCAACGTTGCCAAAGGCAGGACAAGCAACAATGCAGACAACGAGTTTGGCGAAGGGCGGCGGAATGTTTTTGTAAACGAAGGAAACAATTTATTTTTCGCAGGGAGTGATGTCCCGGCAGGAAACGGTAGGATATCCGCCGCAAAGGATTGAGAAATCGCCCTGTGTCGAAATGGGTTCGACCATATATCGTCAGGCTAAGAAATTATAAAGATTTTCTAATATATATTGCAATCTTTTCCTTTCTATATTATAATTTGAATTTGTTTATAATACTACTAACAGGAGAATTATCATGAAAGAAAAATACTACACTCTGTATAGAAATATTGTTTTTTATTTTACACTGGCATTTGCCATTTATACGTTGTTCGGACGTTTTGCTGTCCTTCACGCACTGGTTGAGCATACCGTGAACCCTTTTCTTTATGTCTTTGCTGGTTTATTTGGGTTATTATTGTTTGCTATAGATTTCTTTTTCTACCGGAATTTCCGCAAAATGAAGTATTATCCGGTCTTTATCGCTTTTATCGTCTGCGCGGCGGTCTCCTCTGCCTTAAACTATTCTTATGGCATTACCAGCAATCTTACTACTCTGATATGGCTGGTGGTACAGATGGGGCTTTTTGCCACGATGGGACGGCTTTTTACGAAGGAGCAGTATGACCGCTGGCTGACATTGTTTTTCCTTTTCAGCGGTCTTATCTGGGGCATTGCCTCCGCTGTCTCCCTGTACCAGTATATCTTTGTCTCTGGCTATCATGTATTTCTGAATGAACGCTCAATCCGCCAGAGTTTCTATGACAACCGCCTGTTTGGATTATTTATTGATCCAAATCTGGGAGCATTTGTTGCCTTTCTGGTAATCTGGGGTATGATTTATCTGATTCATAAGTACACAAATAGACTCGTACGCAGCATGGCAGTCCTAAATATCGTAATCCAGCTGCTCTACATTATTCTGTCAGGCTCCCGCAGCACGGAAGTCTGTATAATCCTGTCCCTGTCATATACCATAATTTACCTGCTGCTAAGGCGATATCGTCGTGCCACCCACAAACCTTCCACCCTGTTTCGTGTCTTCAGCTATCTCGCGACGCCGATTCTGTGCGCAGCCATACTTATTGGCTTCTTTACGCTGTTTAAGGCGGGAGCATCGCACTTTGCTAAGTATATGTCACCGGAAAAGCACACTGTGAAAAATGAACTGACACGGACAGATATCGAGGGAAATGAGTCCAACAATCGGGTGGATATATGGAAGGGCTACCTTTTCCTCATGAAAGACAAGCCGCTTTTTGGCGTTTCGCCGCGAAATGCATGGGAATATGCGGACAGAGAACACCCTGACAGCTATATTGCCGAACACCACTATGATGTGCACAATGCCTACATCGCTGTCCTCGCCGGGATGGGAATTATCGGTTTTCTTGTACTGCTTGTCATGCTGTTTTGTATTCTGAAAACCATACTGCCCCGCTCTGTAGATACAGAGAACATGGATATCCAGTATTTTTTCGCCCTGCAAATCATACTGAATATCGCCGTCTTTATCTTCTTCTATCCGGGTATATTCTTTACCAATGGGATTGATACGATATTGTTCTGGCCAGCCATCGGCTATGCTATGCAGCAGAGATTACCGGTTTCGAAGCCGGATGAGTCTCCGGTATAATTTTTTGTTGATTTTTAGCATACACATGGAAATTTTTCTCATTTTACCCACATACGGATTTTTCATAACTATTTTAAAATGACACCGGAGCCACGAGACAATCTCCTGCTCTCTTGGCTTATCATACTGCCCGGAGCAAATCATCTTGTCATACACGTGAAAACGGGCCCAGATTCTGCGAAACATCGCTTCGTTTTCCAAATTCCATCCAGCAAGCCGTTCATAAATGCGCTCATATGCCTTGATGAGATCCCCGTCCCGCTCCGAGTAGCTGCTGGACATAAGGCTCTGCTCCCGATGATTATAGTGATACAACGGCGCCGTATCAAAAGACGCCAGCTTTGCCTTGCACAGGGCATCCACCACCGCCACGGCATCCTCGCCGATAGTCAAATCTTCCGGAAATATACCTTTTCCATCTTTTGTCTCTAAAAGCTCTCTGCGAAAAAGCTTACAGACCGGTCCCGCAATGGCGATATAATTCATAAGGATTTCCCGAATTGCTCCCTCTCCCGTCGTCCGCCTGCGTATTATCATTTCAGGAAAAGTCCGGCTGTGGCTGTGTTCCGGATAATCATGTATCAGTCCGCAAAAGGAACAGTCCGCATTTGCCTTCAGAAGCGAATGAACTAGTGTCTCCACCATATTTTTTTCAATTGTATCATCACTGTCCACAAACATGATACAGTCCCCTGTAGACCGTGCAATGCCTTCATTGCGCGCACGGCTGACTCCCTCATTTTTTTTATGGTAAACAGATACTTTCTCATGATTTTCAAAAGCATCGCAAATCTTACCGCTGCCATCCGATGAGCCATCATCAATCAGCAACAGTTCAAAGTTCTTATAAGTTTGCTCCAAAATACTTTGGATACAAGCCTCCAGATAGTTCTCACAATTATATACCGGAACTACAATACTTACCTTAACTGTCTCTTTCAAATCAATTCCCTGACTTTCTTTTTATCTGTTTCAAATCCAACTGCATGGAGTATTTTACTATATTTTCGTATTTGACGCAAGAAATCCCATCATTTTTCCATACTCCCGACTCAGTGGAGCAAATTTATACCCTGTACACGGAAAAACTTAAAGCAAAAAATGGACTTTTTTCGACAAAAAAGGTATAATAATGATGTCTGCATTGCTACACTGATTTTTTTTAGTATTGGCATTGCAGAACACCGAAAAACAAACAGAATGGAGAATATGTATGGGACTAATTAAAGCAATTTCAGGCGCAATCCGCGGAGTTACCGCCGACCAGTGGAAGGAGTATTTTTACTGTGATGCTCTGGAAAATCAAGTATTGGTAGTAAAGGGACAGAGAAGAAACCATAGTAAATTCGGAACCGGAAATAAGGGCAATGACAATATCATCAGTAATGGCTCTGTCATAGCGGTAAACGAAGGTCAGTGTATGATTATTGTTGATCAGGGTAAGGTCGTAGAATTTTGTGCTGAGGCGGGTGAATTTATGTATGACACCTCTTCCGAGCCAAGTTTGCTAAGCGGCGACTTAGGCGAGAACATCGGTAAGACCTTTTCTACTATTGGCAAGCGATTTACTTTTGGCGGTGATACCGGAAAAGACCAGCGGGTATATTTCTTTAACACAAAAGAAATTATGGGAAACAAATATGGAACTGCTAATCCGGTTCCGTTCCGCGTAGTGGATAACAATATCGGACTGGATGTCGATATCTCCGTCCGCTGTAACGGAGAATATTCTTATCAGATATTTGATCCAATCCTTTTTTATACAAATGTTTGCGGTAATATTTCAGACGAATACACCCGTGATCAGATTGACAGCCAGTTAAAATCAGAGTTAATGACGGCATTGCAGCCGGCTTTCGCACAGATTTCCGCTATGGGAATCCGATATAGCGCGGTTCCTGCCCACACGATGGAGGTTGCCGACGCTCTCAATAAAGTATTATCGGAAAAATGGAGTGCACTGCGAGGTATCAAAATTGTTTCCTTTGGCGTAAACACGATTAAGGCCTCCGAGGAAGATGAGGAAATGATTAAGGAGCTTCAGAAAACTGCTGTTCTCCGAAATCCAAATATGGCTGCTGCCACTCTGGTCGGCGCACAGGCAGAGGCTATGAAGGCTGCCGCTTCCAACACATCCACCGGACCTATGATGGCATTTGCCGGTATGAATATGGCGAATCAGGCAGGCGGCATGGATGCCAATTCTTTGTTTGCCATGGGACAACAGCAAAATAATACACCGCCGGTAAACCCGGCTCCACCAACTCCGGCAGCCCCGCCAGTTCCTCCAGTACCACCAACTCCGACAGCCACGACAGCTCCTGCCGGATGGACCTGTTCCTGCGGCGCTGTCAATCAGGGAAATTTCTGTCAGGAATGTGGCTCAAAACGCCCTGCCGATGCTCCTCTGTATAAATGTGATAAGTGTGGCTGGCAGCCGGAAGATCCACATAAACCACCAAAGTTCTGTCCGGAGTGTGGTGATATCTTTGATGACAATGATATCCAGTAGGGAGAAATCTGCTAAAAGAGGAGAAAATGAATGGACGATTTTAACAATGTAAATATAGTGGATACCAAAGAGGAAACGGACAAAAAATGTCCTCAATGCGGTGGCGTTATGAACTTTAATCCTGCCACTGGTAATCTGAAGTGTCCATATTGCGAGTATGAAGAAGAAATTGAGAAGCAAGTATTTGAGCCAGAGAAGGCAGATGAACTTGATTTTTTTGCTGCTGAGCACACGGCAAACTGCGACTGGGGCGTGGAGACAAAGACCGTCCTCTGCAATGCC
Source organism: Lachnoclostridium sp. UBA3262 (assembly GCA_002362575.1). Taxonomy (GTDB): domain Bacteria; phylum Bacillota; class Clostridia; order Lachnospirales; family Lachnospiraceae; genus Eubacterium_F. The sequence goes on from DEUM01000010.1 coordinate 4,724, forward strand.
TGCGGAGCAGAATCTATCTATGATGCCCTGCAGACTTCTGCTGTCTGCCCATTTTGCGGTTCCAATCAGGTTATGGATGCAAACGACCAGAATACGATGGCGCCGGGAGGCGTAGTACCGTTTTCTGTAAGCGATAAGCAGGCTTCCGGTTTATTCAAGAAATGGATTAAGCGCAGATGGTTCTGCCCGCGGCTTGCCAAAAACAGTGCAAAGCCGGACCGCTTTAACGGTATTTATCTGCCATTCTGGACTTTTGATACCTATACGACCTCTTCCTATACAGGCAGATATGGTATTGACCACATCACAACAGACAGCAAGGGAGAGCGCCACACCGAAACAATCTGGCATAATACCTCGGGCGTTTATCAGGAGTTTTTTAACGACGAGCTGGTTGCCGCCTCGAAGAACCACGACATTTCCATGCTTCGGAAGCTGGAGCCGTTCGACACTGAAAATAATAAATCCTACAAACCGGAATATATCGCCGGCTTTGTTGCCGAACGGTATTCTCTCGGACTAAAGGACGCATGGCAGAGGGCAATCCAATCAATCAAATCAAAATTGACCTCTCACATTTCTGATGAAATCCGGGAGGAGCACCGCGCAGACCACGTCGGAAGTGTTTCATTCTCTACCGATTATAAAGATATTACTTATAAATATTTGTTGCTCCCTATATGGGTTTCTAACTACAAGTATAAAAACAAGGTCTATCAGTTTATGGTAAACGGACAGACCGGCAAGGTTGCAGGCAAGACGCCTATTTCCATTCCAAGGGTAATTCTTGCCACGCTAGGTATTCTTGCTATTATTGCATTCGTTTTTTATCTTCGTGCGAACAGCTAATTTATCGCTGTCATTTTGTCAATGCCATTGAGCGGCAGAAAATAAAACGAAGGAGAGAGGTCTTATGAAATATATACCTGTCATTATCATCTTGGCACTGGTTCTAATCATTATCATTGCTATTTTCTGCGGAGTTATGTATATTCGAAACAAGACACGGGAAGTTTCCCGTGCCTTGTTTGGCACCTCTGACGTTTCTCAGGCTGCCAGAAAAATGAAGCAGGAATATTCTTCCACCCCCAAATCCGTATCGGCTATGACAAGCCTTTTGCTGCCTAAAATTGTAGCCGACTTCCCTGATTTTCAATACGATGAGATGAAGGAGCGGGCAGAAAACATTCTGACAAGTTATCTGTGCGCCATTACTGAGCGAAACTCTTCTCTTTTGCAGGATGGGAATACCGAATTAAAGAATCAATTAGAAAATCATATCCAAATGCTCTCTGCCAAAGATTTAAGAGAGTATTTTCAGCAAGTCAAAATACACCGGACGGAAATCTGCCAGTACAGAAAAACAGAAGGACGCTGTATCATCACGTTCCAGTCCTCCTTAGAATGTTATCATTATATTACCAATATTAACAATTCTTCTTCCATACAGGAAGGTTCTAAAGATTGTAAGCACCAGACAAGATACAACACTGATTTAATCTACATTCAGGACCGTAATCTGGTTGAGGATGAAAGAGATCATGCACTGGGCGTAAACTGCCCGAACTGCGGCGCTCCTATTTCCTCCCTCGGTGCTAAAGTGTGTGAATACTGCGGCACCCCGGTGATTGAAATCAATATTCATGCATGGTCCTTTAGTAATGTGGAGGAAGTGTAGAAGAAATTTTTTCCAGAAAACACGAAACAGCCTTTGCATATGGATATGCCTGCTCCTCAAGCCATTTTAAATAGTCTACATCTTTAAAATAAATTGACTCAATGGTTTCCCCTTTATACTTACCATTCTTCAACGTTATTCTCCCAATATCCTTAATACTTTTATGCCGATATATATTCTTTATCAATTCACTTTTCTCAGACAAACATTCTCTATTTAGTTTTCTAAACCATTCTGCAAATCTATCCCGTGTATATCTTGTTCTATTTTCTTCTACTATGCCATTCTCATCGATATCAAGTACCTCTATCAGCAATACTTCATTTTCTGCTCTTGTACCTTTCTTAGCATAATTTACCAGATATAATGTGGCATTAAAATCTAGTTTTGCCTGCCATAATGCTAAAAACTTTGAAGCATTTTTATGCCAATATCTATTCGGATGACTGGTATATGGTGTAACCGTTTGTCTTTCCTCACATAACAGATATTCAATTATAACATACCCTAATTGTGGATGTTTTTGCAATCTGTCAAAATTAATCGCCGCAGTACAATCACTCCCTAATAATTCCTTTGAGAACTCAAAACCACTTTGATCATCATGTTCTAATCTTTTACTTGGCTGATACATCTTAAACCTCCTATACGCCATATAAACTTGTTTCCTTTACTATATTATTCTCATACCACTCTTTAGGTGCTTCACTACTGTAATAAGCTTTGTCAAGCATCCTATAAATTTGAGGATATCTAACATCAAATTTAAGCAATGTCTTTAATTCCGAAGTTTGTATCGGTAATATCTTCATTCCTGTTATATGAGTCGTTCCGGCAGTATTATAATACTCCATATATCTTCTTGCCCTAAAATCAGAAATAACATTTACATTAAGATAGGTTGTTACAAATACACAATAAGCTTCATCTTGCGGATTGGCAATACGATATTCACCCAAATGTCTTGACACTGGCTCCATCTCCATCCTTCGCTGATTTGAACCATCAGCAAGAGTTGCTTCAATTAACAATGTGTGTTTTGGATACCATGCTGTTTTTTCGTACTTCCAAACAATATCAGCTGCCCCTCCACCGGCATGTGTCTTTGGTAGTAAATCAGCTTCTAAAGATAAATTCATATATTCAAGCACATCACCGGTTCGGTCACTAATTACATACCATGCGATGCCAAGAATATATTCAAAAATTGTGGGAATATCAGCATTATCCGTAACTAAATTCCTTATTCCATCATCATCTCTACTTTCAAAATGATTAAATAACGTAATAAGTGTATCCGTATCAAACTTATCATCAATGAGCTTATTAAAGCGGGCATATCTCTCATCTCTAATAAATTTACGTGCTGATTTTTTATCAAAAACACTTTTTCCCAAGGCTTTGCCCAATTTCTTATATAACTTATCTGTGTCAATTGCTAGACAGGGATGTATATCTTCAAGTTCCACATTTTCTGAGAGCAGATCAGTTTTCTCAAAAGCAATATCTATTAATTCATCGGCTATGTTTTCTATATAGCATTTTGGCAACATATCAAGTTTTACTTTATCATCTTCAAATATTACAACATCTGTAACTTTGAAATATCTTCTGTTCAAATCAAAATAATCTGACAACGTCGCTTTTGCCTTAAACAGATGCATTATTTTGAAAAATTCTTCATTAAACTCCTTCTCTGATTCCGCTTTTAATATCGGAACATTATTCAATACAGCCAACCCCATTTTCGTTATAACACTCCGGGCATTACTACTAAAAAAATACTTGCGCCATGCACTACTAACCTTACTGTTAGTCAATTTTTTAGTTGCCTCATATAATTTCAAAGCCACATCAGCTTTTGAAAAAACAATATCCTTCAATATAGTATACAGGATATAATATGGTTTGTCATATCTTGCACTTTTACGATTGAGGCCAATATTACAAATTAGCTCTTCTGTTATTTCTCTCTCCTGTAATAAAAACAAAGCTTTCTTATAGTTTTCCATTTCCATCAACACTGATAAAATAATATCTTCATAATTCATGCTTCCACTTCTTGAAGAAATAACACAATCAATTACCTTATATGTAGTTTCTCTATCCACACATAATGGCAACAAATATGTAAATTCATCATAAGTAAGAAACCCTACCTTACTTATCACATATAAAAACACAACAAATGGTCTCACTGTTTTTCCATCAACACCATTTGATGTTTTTAACAACTGTTTAAAATATAAGTAGCTATCCTTTGGTATTTCAAGCAGATTATCTGAAGAAAAATCTTCTGTCTCTGCAATTGCAATTAATGCTTCCCCTGCCGCTGTTATATTTCGCTCATCGTCCAACAAACCAATATCTCTTAAACCGGATGTTTTTTCCCTCGCATCTTTATCTGGTCTGGGCGCATCCCCTTTTACAAATTTTTTATCCTTCAGAAATTCAAAGTACTCTGCCTGAAAAGTATTATTACCAGTCCATAACTTGCCTTTATTATCTGGAAGATTCCTAAACTCCTTTAATAATATCATCTGCCTTTCAATGCTCATATTAAATTTATCTGTTCTGTAACTCGTTGTTCCGATTGCCCAACAATAACTTTTAAAGGCTATTTCATTTGCCATACACCCAATACCCCCTTTTAATAATTTAGCACCAGTATCTCCTTTGTGATACCTTTTCGCTTCGTATGATAGTTCGAATTTAAGTAATCATAGTCAAGCGATATAACTTTGAATTTCTCATTCTTCCTTAGCCAGTCAGATAATATTTCATTTTTCTTACCCTTGTTTTCTAATACATTAGATAATGCAAAACGAATTCCTCTATTATCCAGCTCCTCTAAGTAACTCAATAAGTCTCGCTCATCCTTTTCAGTCCAACCGGATTGTTCATTATATGTAGCACATGTTATCAAGTATGGCGGATCTGCATAAACAAAACTCTTTTCCGTAAAATCATCTAACTTTACCATCCTGAAATCCATATTTGTAAATTTATAATCTCCACTTTTAATTCGATTAAGAAAGGCAGACAGCTTTTCCTGCATTTTTATATTAAAATCTCGTTTACCTACAGGCAGATTGAATTCTCCCCTTTTATTAAACCTTAATTGATTATTGAAAGAATACACAATAAGTAAATATAACATCAAATAATACTCATCATCTCTTTCCCTTTTATTATTAAAATCTTTTCTAAGTCTATTGTACCCTTCCTTATTATATTTCCCTAAGCCTTTCGAACTCTCACACCCATAATAATCATAGCCATTCTCACTCACAAGCGAAAGACCGTATTGTTCAATTGTTTCATATAACCAAATAAACACATCTTTTTTAGGCATCTTTCTGAATGTGTCCAACAATCCCATCAGATATTGATTAGAGTCATTAAACTGTACTTTATTACAAGCTAGATTAATTCCAACATTGCAACCTCCGCAAAATAAATCTACCACCTTATCTATATCTTTTGGAAAAAGAGGCAGCATTTGTGGGAGCAATTTATATTTGCCTCCCATATAATTTAATGCAGAAGGAATAACTTTTTCTCCTACCTCAAAACATATACACAAAAACAGTCTTTCCTGATTTTCCTTGATATCTGATTTTCCGGTTGAAAATGCTTTGTAATCTTCTGAAAAGACTTTTACAGTACCTTTTTTCTGTAATACACGCAATATGTCTTCATCACTTATTTTGGCGTTTGAACGGTCATTCCCCTTTTCTGCCATATTATTATACGAGAGAATAATATATTTTGCCTGAATTGAATCTATAAGTTTTTCAAATGCTTCCGTCGCCTTATGGGTACAGTAATCACTCTTTAAGGATGTTCTATCCATCTTTTTAGCAACACCAAAAACTTCTGGCTTATTCCAGCATGCAACATTCTCTAGCAAATGATAAGCATCACAATACTGTCTCGAATTATATGGAGGATCAATGTATACCAAATCAGCCTCCATCTCTGCAACCAACTCATTTGTGTCCATGTTATAACACACATTATTAGTATTCAAGTTCTTATCCGGCTGTGGAACTGACAACTCAAGATGTTTTTCAAATTCCACACCCTTCCGATATGCGTCATAATGTCCACAAGTATTTGCAATCTTATCCATTGCATACAATAGAGAAGTAATTAACAAAGCTCTTTCTCTCTCATTAATTTCACCCTTGTCAAATCTGTCTTCTATATCCTGTCTTATAAAACCGATCTTTCTACAATCATTCAGTGAAAAATATGTATCTGCAAAATTTTCACTCATATAATTATCCTCTTTTACAGTTATAGCATTATATTCTATAATCAAACTCGATATTTTTTCTTCTGAATATTGTTCACTCCCAAACCATGCCAAATGGCAAATATAATTACTGTACATGATATCATTCGTTATCAGTTTTTTATCCGTAAAAGCAGATGCTACTGCTCCAGTCCCTGCAAATATATCTGCAACTGTATTTATATTTCTACAATTTTCTTCAACTACTCTGGTTATAAAAGGTAAGAGCTTATATTTATTCCCCAAGTAGCGTCTATTGTTGATTTTTGTTGTTTTATATGGCAGCTTAATTACTTCAGGCTTTTCCAACATATGATTTTTCTTAATATAATCTTTTAGTTGCTGATAAACGGCTTCCGTCCACATGACTTTACCATTCTCACCAATCTCTATTTTTGCTGCACCATTATCTTTCAAATAATACAAGTAAGACCTCGAAATATCTAGTTTCTTTGCTATTTGAGTTGCTGAATAATTCATTATATCATCTCCACTTTATGCAACACTTTTTTCTTCGATTGGACACTTTTCTATTTAATTATATCATTATATTGTGGTTTTTCAACAAGATTTTAATAGAAATGTACAAAAAAAAGGATGCTAATTAAAAGTATCGGTTTTTATTAGCATCCATCTAATTAATTGCCGTCCACATTTATCTCGAGCAGTCCTGTTGGAGATAATCTTTTATCATATATAATACTAAATCTTCATCAAGACCAGAAATCTCTTGCTTCATAATTTTGCTCACGTTTAGTAATGTAAAATAGGGTATAGAATAATGTTTCAATAAAACATTTCACATTATAGTTCTTCTTCTAATACAATTTGCTCTTTAATATACTGTTTAACCAAATTGTCATATGATACAAACCTAACTAATTTCCGAATCGGATTATACATTGAGGCGGAAATAATATCATTAAATTGTTCTCTTCTTCTTTCGTCAGCTATAATTGAAAATTTTGCCCTAAAATCCTGTAGTTCATAAAACTTGCTTAATGAATTCTTAATATCTGTAGTATGTTCAACCTCATAAAAACCACATGGCATCTGCCTTTCATTAAACCATATTACATCTACAGTCTTTGCTCTACGCAAAATTTTTTCGTATGTAAATTGAGGAATGGAATCCATTGTAACTAAATCTGATAAATTCTTCTCCAGAAACTTTTTATTCTTGTCCTGCGCTGGAATATATGTCCTAAATTTCTTTATATTCCCTAAATCAACAACTATTCCCTGATAATAAGAATGTGTAAATTTTTCATCTGATATTTTATTATCAGGCTCAATACTTAATTTTTTTAATACATTCTCTTTACATCGGGTCAATGCCCAAAGACCTGGCTTAATTCTAAAAAATTCTTCGTGTTCTTGAACTGTCCGCCTAATACTTGACGTAGGTGTCTTTGTTTTCCAACGGCTTGTATTAACTAAATTATTCAATTGTTGAAATGTTGCATAACCACCGTTTTTCTCCATAGCAACTATAACATCATCCTTCTGAGACATATTTACACCTTCCCCTTTCACAATCTCTCCATAATAAATTCTACATTTTTTTCAACGGAATCTGTTCCATCTACTCGTAACACAGGACAGTTTAAAGTCTTTATCCATTCCTCGACCGAATCCTCACCTCTCCCCTTAACAAACTCAAAAAAACGTTCTTCCTGATCATGTAAATCTCCACCCGGCAACATTCTGTTTCCAAACTTTTCATAAGAACGATTTTTAACCCGTTGCATCCGAAGCTCTCTCGGAACGGTAATCAATATCGCATACTGAAAAAGGGCGATAGCATTTTCATAATCTCCTTTTACAGAAGCAAAAACAAAATTTTCATGTGCCGCAATTTCATCAAGAAGGAGTTGTTCAACCTCCATCCGTGTACGGGGAGCGGCATAAAGATACTCAGGATTTGTCTTGGAAAAATACAAATCCTCGTTATCTATAAAATAAAAATTTAGTTTCTTTGCAAGAGCTTTTCCCAGCGTGCTCTTTCCAGTGCCATTTAAACCACACATTAGTATTCCGGTTCCCATATCTTTCTCTGCCAACCTCCAGTTAATAATTCTAGGATTAATATGTGTTTTCCTCTCATTAATAATATTCATTTGTGCATCCGACAATCTACATCCTGATATTCCTTACATGTTTTGATTATAACACACATGAAAATCTGGTACAATCTTTAGTTGAGACTCCAAACAACCATTTATCATTTTGTAACTTATAAGTAAAATCCGATAAGGAGCATATCGATTGACAAAATCATGCCAAGAAAGTATAATTAAACCATGAGTTTAATTATTGAAAGGAGAACTACCGATGGCTCGCAGAAAAAAAGAACCCAAAAGTGTACATAGAGAAAATATTACTACTGCTGCATCCGCATTGTTTATGGAGAAAGGGATTACTGCAACTTCCATGAATGATATAGCAAAAATGGCTGGATATAGTAAAGCAACATTATATGTATACTTCGAGAATAAAGAGGAAATTATCTGCTTTTTAGTATTAGACAGCATGAAAAAACTTTACAGCTACATAACTTCTGCATTGGAACAGCATGAAGAAACAAAGACAAGATATGATTTTATTTGCCGAGGATTAGTCCAATACCAAGAAGAATTTCCTTTTTATTTCAAAATGGTTCTAGACAAAATAAACATTAATTTTGAAAGCCAGGACTATCTGCCCGAAGAAAAAGAAACCTATCAAGTCGGAGAAGAAATAAATAAAAAAATAAAGGCTTTTTTAATCAGTGGTATGAAAAAAGGCGATTTGCGTGGTGATATAAAAATTATACCCACCATCTTTCATTTTTGGGGTATGCTGTCAGGACTTATCCAGCTAGCAGCAAATAAAGAAGAATATATCGTGAAGGCAACTCATTTATCTAAAATTCAATTTTTAGAGCGCGGTTTTGATATGTTGTACCATTCGATTGAAAAGGAGTGAACGAAATAATCATGAACAAGAAATCAGCACTTGCAATTTTAGGCAGTCCCCATAAAAATGGAAAGACAGCAGCTATGATGGATATTGCAATCCGCAGAGCCGAGGAAAAGAACTATCTGGTAACTAAAATTAATTTATACGAAAAAAATATCTCATACTGTATGGGATGCCGTAGCTGCATGGACACGCAAATCTGTACGCAAAGGGATGATATACAGGAAATTGCCAACCTTTTGCGTGAATGTCAAATAGTCTTTCTTGCGGCTCCTGTTTATTGGGCAAATGTTCCTGCTCCTGTAAAAAACTTATTTGACCGATTATTAGGAACTGCTATGGAAGAAACAAGCACTTTACTCAAACCACGCCTTCGGGGGAAAAAATATATGATTTTGACTTCCTGCAATACTCCCTTCCCATTTTCATGGATATTTGGACAAAGCAGGGGGGCAATACGCAATATGGACGAATTTTTTAAGACGGCAGGCATGAAATCAATAGGAAAAGTTGTTTGTTCAGGTGCGGCTTCCAAAAAAGAGCTATCAAAGCAGATAGCCAGAAAGATTAATAGGTGTTTGAAATAAGAAACCCCCGCCCTGCCCCCTCACTTCCACTTCGCTCCATTCCGGTCACGGGCTTCGCCCTATACCAAAAAATAGAAAAAGCCCCACTATTGTGCAAGCACAAGTGGAACTTTTCGTATTTTCCGTCGCATGGCTCATTGCCAACGCGAATATTATCTCTTTGAGAACTGTGGAGCACGACGAGCCTTCTTCAAACCGTACTTCTTTCTCTCCTTCATACGTGAATCACGTGTAAGGAATCCAGCCTTCTTCAGAATCGGTCTGAAATCCTCGTCTGCCTTATTCAATGCACGCGCAATTCCGTGACGGATAGCACCTGCCTGACCAGTAAAACCACCACCATGAACGTTTACTTTAACGTCATACTTGTCAGCCGTGTTTGTTGCCTCAAGTGGCTGGCGAACGATGATTTTCAAAGTCTCAAGACCGAAATACTCATCCATGTCTTTTTTATTTATCGTAACCTTACCAGTACCCGGTGTGATGTAAACACGGGCAATACTGGACTTTCTTCTACCTGTTCCATAAAATGTTGAACTAGCCAATGTTATTTCTCCTTTCTAAAACCTATTAAAATTCTAATACTTCCGGCTTCTGTGCAGCATGATTGTGCTCCGGGCCAACGTATACATGTAACTTCTTAATCATCTGACGGCCTAACGGTCCTTTCGGAAGCATACCCTTTACTGCATGAGTAATAACAAATTCCGGTTTCTTCTTCATCATTTCCTTTAACGTCGTTTCCTTCATACCACCGACATACTCTGAGTGGTGATAATATATTTTCTGCTCTAATTTCTTACCAGTTGTCTTTACTTTCTCAGCATTGACAACGATTACATAATCGCCGGTATCAATGTGAGGTGTATAAATAGGCTTTTTTTTGCCTCGTAATACATTCGCAATCTCGGATGCAAGACGTCCTAACGTTTTTCCTTCAGCGTCTACCACATACCATTTTCTTTCCACTGTGGATGGACTTGCCATAAAACTTTTCATCCCGGGAACCTCCTTATTCATCTTAGCCAGCGGACTGGCTCTGTTTTTCCAATTTGTTTATGTAAAAAATACCGTAACCGGGGCATTGGATCGGGTACTTTTCACGTCACAGTATCATATTATATAATATTCCTGATTCCCTGTCAAGGTTTTTTCGCAGAACTCCTGCGAATTACTGCCGTCAGTTCAGCAAACTTTCGTCGACTTCTGCCGCCCGCCCCTCTCAGCAATGAGGCTCCTCATAAAAAGAATACCCGACTGCCTTCAGATATCCGTATTCATCCGATGGTCTCACAATCTTACGAGTCGACTTATCCCTGAGATTATATATTACGAGCCGATGCTTGTCTTCCTCATCCGCCCCCTTACTTTTTTCTTTATCATAAAAATGTAACACGATGGAGTCTCCCATGAGATAGGCAAAATCACCGGACAACTCGGTCCAGAGTGATTCCGCATAAGAATCCGTATAAGTATAAGAATGTTTCCAAAGATACTCTGTGATAGACTTCTCATACTTTAAATCCGAGCCATCCTTTTTCAGGCAGCTAAACATAACCTTTCCATAACTTCCCGTATTCATAATACCATCATCCTCTGATTCATCCTCCCCCTCGTATTCTACCTCAACCGATAAATAAAGGCGCTTGTTGTAATAAAATATGTTGCTGACACTAATTTCCATTACCTCACTTTTGTCCGATATAACGCCCTTCTTTGTCACCGGAGCCTTCAGCTTTTGAAGCTTGTCAAATAACTTATCTCCGACAAACAATTTTTTCTTTTTGCCCGTATGAGGATTATATTTCATTAAATAATCCTGCATATAATAGAAGTAATTCCCATCCGTAGCCATACTTCCATCCGAACGCCAGCCAAATTTTGTCTTCTCCCACTTAGCCAAATCAATCTGGTACATATCTCCTTCTATATCGTCATTGCAGTATACCTTGCTATCCTGTAAAAAAGGATTTCCATTTGCATCCCGGACTAAACTGCAATTTCTGCCCGATATTCCTGTACTCAGCTCCTGTATTTTTTTTGTTCTTAAATCCAGCTTACAGATCTTCCCATCTGCACAATATACGATTTTATTCTTCGTTTTGCCAATCATCCCCTCCCAGTACATTACCTCTGTCAGCTTCTCCTTTCTCTTAAAATTCGGAAGCTTCCCAGCGCCTTTTTTCTTCAACGGCACCAGCCAAATCTCATAATCCTCTTGATTTCTGTAATTGGAAAGAAAAAGATAATCATTATCTACCCATAACACCTCCAAGTGTACGCCTACATATATGTCATCCTCCCCCTCGTAAAATTCCTTCCCTACATCATAGTACTTCTGCTTTTTGCCCGATAGATCATATAAGTAAATACCTGTATCACGATTTCCCTCATATACATTCCAATCATTGGCATAGCGAAATTTTTTTGCAGCATGAACAGAAATCCCGCTGCTGCCATCAATACAAAAAAAACATCGCCGTAATAAAAAGTCTACCTTTCATCCCTCACTCCTCCTCTATCTGTACTCAATCCCTACTAAAACCAGCCCCTGCGCCGGTGCCGTCGGGCCCGCCTTACTGCGCTCCCCTGTCCGTACTGCCTCCTCCACAGAGTCTGCACTTCTCCTTCCGATGCCGACTTCAATCAGTGTTCCCGCAATAATTCGTACCATATTATAAAGAAAACCGTTGCCACGGACTCGCAGCACAATCTCACGCCCACCATTTACTGAAACAATCGGATTCTGCCGGATATCCAATTCATAAATTGTCCTTACCTTGCTTTTTACCTGGCTCCCCGCAGAGCAAAAAGCAGAAAAATCGTGAGTTCCCATTAACATTTTAGCCGCCCTCTGCATATCCGACACGTTCAAATCGTGATACACATGATGGGAATACCTTTGCAAGAGCGGAATCTGAATCGGTGTATTGACAATTCTATACTCATAAGTCTTTTCGCTGTCGCAGTAGCGTGGGTGAAAATCAAACGGCGTTTCCTCCGACTTCAACACGCGGATATCCTCCGGAAGAAAGCGGTTTAATGCGATTGCAATCTTTTCCGGCGGGATTCTCGTCTCTGTGTCAAAGACAGCCACATTCCCCAGCGCATGCACTCCGGCATCCGTCCGGCTCGCTCCGATGAGTTCAACAGATTTTCCCAAGAGCGCAAAGAGCGCTTTCGCCAGCACTTCCTCCACTGTGACCGCATTATCCTGAATCTGCCAGCCGTGATAACCCGTTCCGTCATAGGCGACAGTCAACCGTATCCGTTTCACACACATCCTCCTTGCAAACTGAAAATACTATATAATGAAATAATGATTTACAATAATGACCGAAGCAAAATAGCATACAAGAATACCGTATACAACAAAATCTCTTTTTTCATAGCGAAGCGGCTTCATCTTTGTCCGCCCCTCTCCCCCGTGATAGCAGCGGGATTCCATAGCCATCGCCAAATCATAGGCGCGCCTAGTCGCCGAGACAAGAAGCGGTACTAAAATAGATACCATTGACCTCATCCTCTGCCATAGCTTTCCTTCTTCAAAATCCGCCCCTCTCGCACTCTGGGCATTGATAATGCGGTTTGCTTCCTCCAGTAAAATAGGAATAAAGCGCAGGGCAAGCGACATCATCATGGCAAAATCATGAACCGGCACTTTAATTTTTTCCAACGGCTTCAGAAGCGTCTCAATGGCGTTCGTCAACTGGCTCGGCGTCGTCGTATAGGTCAGCATGGAAGAACCAAGTATCAGATAAATCAAACGCATTGACATAAACAGACCTTTCCTCAGCCCCTGCCATGTTACCGTGATAAACCGCCAGTGAAATAGCACATCGCCCCTTGTCCAGAATATATTAAAAAATGCGGTAAAGAGCAGTAAAAACAGGATTGGTTTCAAGCCCTTTGCAATATAGGATAAAGGAACTTTAGAAATTTTTATTGCTGTAAATAAAAATAATGTCACTACAGCATAGCCGGTAAAACTGCTGAACACAAAAAGTGAAATAAGATAGATAAATACGGCAATTACCTTCACTCTTGCATCCAGCCGGTGTACCGCTGAATCTGTCGGATAAAATTGTCCTATCGTAATATCTCGCAACATAGCCTTATCCCCTTACTTTTAAAATACTATCCACCGCCTGCTCCACTGTAATGGCGTTGTGCGGCAGCCGCACTCCCTTCCCTGCCAATCCCTCCATGACATACGTTACCTGCGGAGCCATCAGCCCGATTTTTTCCAGCTCACGGTAATGAGAAAACACTTCTGCCGGCGTTCCATCATAGGCGACAGTCCCTTGATTCATCACAATTAGACGCTCCACATATTTTGCCATGTCCTCCATACTGTGTGAGACAATGATAACTGTTATGTTACGCTCCTTATGTAAGCGATTCACTAAATCCAGAATTTCATCTCTGCCCTCCGGATCCAGCCCTGCTGTCGGCTCATCCAGTATGAGTACCTCCGGATTCATCGCCAGCACGCCGGCTATCGCTACACGGCGTTTCTGCCCCCCGGATAACTCCAGCGGTGACACATCCAGCAAATCCTCGCCAATTCCGACCTGCTTCAACGCCTCAAATACTCTTAAATCCGCTTCCAGTGGCTCTACTCCGACATTTTTAGGGCCAAACCTCACATCCTCCACTACTGTATTTTCAAACAGCTGGTGCTCCGGATATTGAAATACCAGCCCCACCTTACTTCTTAATTTTTTTAATGAAAAATCCCTGTCACCGATATCCTCGCCATTATAAAAAATTCCACCGGAGGTCGGTTTCAGCAATCCGTTTAAATGCTGGATAAGCGTAGATTTTCCTGAACCGGTATGCCCAATCAACCCGATAAATTCGCCATCTTCAATCTTGATATTGATATCATGCAGAGCTCTTTTCTCATAAGCAGTATTCTCACTATAAATATGCTCCAGTTCATTGACAAGTAATGTCATGATAATCCCCCATTCTAAAACGTACTTACCGGAGGCACGCCAAGATTATAAGCGACAGCCTCTACTAACTCCTCCACGGATAAAATTCCTTCTGGAATATTCATTCCTTTTTTTCTCAGTTCATGGGCAAGTAAAGTAACCTGCGGCACATCCAGATGATAAGACTGCAGCGTTTCTACCTGTGAAAAAATCTCCTGCGGTGTTCCTTCCATCACAATCTGCCCTTTATTCATAACGAGTACCTTGTCCGCCTCCGTCACTTCTTCCATAAAATGCGTAATCCAAAGCACCGTAATATTTTCCTTTTGATTTAACTCCCGTACTGCTTCCAGCACCTCCCGCCTCCCAAGCGGATCTAACATCGCTGTCGCCTCGTCTAACACGATGCATTTCGGCTTCATCGCCAGAATACCGGCTATCGCAACCCTTTGTTTCTGTCCTCCGGATAAATTATTCGGAGATTCCTTTCTGGCATGTAACATCCCAACCCGTCTTAAAGCATCCTCTACTCTCTCCCATATTTTCTTTGTCGGTACGCCGAGATTCTCTGGTCCGAATCCGACATCCTCCTCCACTACATTATTCACAATCTGATTATCCGGATTTTGAAACACCATGCCAACCCGCTGCCGGATTTCCCATACCATCTCCTCCTCCGAGGTATCGATATTATCAACATAAACCGTTCCTTCCTCCGGTGTCAGCAGTGCGTTAATATGTTTCGCCAACGTCGACTTGCCCGAACCATTATGTCCGAGTATCGCAACAAAATCACCCGGCGCCACCTGAAAAGAGACATCATCAATTGCTGTTTCTACCGCTACTACATTACTCTTTTCATCCCGTCTGATGTAATCAAATTTTACATGTTCTGCTCGAATCACAGCCTTCGTCTCCTTTTAAATAAAGAAAAGAGGACCGTCCCTCGACAGTCCCCTTGATAAATTTCTATACTAACTCAATTACAACTTCCATTGCTGCATCGCCCTTACGAGGCCCGATTTTGATGATTCTTGTATAACCACCGTTTCGGTCAGCATACTTAGGAGCAATCTCATCGAAAAGGATGTTTGTAACATCAATTTCCTTTGTTGCTTTTTTCTTTCCAGCAGTCGTAACAGGTACTTCCTTTATTGTATAGAGCATTTTCTTCATTTGACGTCTTGCATGAAGTCTGGATGGACTGTCCTTTTTGATTTCCTTGTCTACTGTATCAAATACAGTAACCTTCTTGCCATCCACAACCTCTTTAATTCTCTTACCGTCTTTATCCTTCTGAGGTACCTTTGCCTGCACAGTCACGGTCTCATAATTATCTTTTTCACGCACTGCCAGTGCAATCATGCTCTCAGCAATTTTACGAATCTCTTTTGCCTTAGCTTCTGTCGTAACAATCTTACCATGGTATAACAGATTTGTTACCTGATTCCTAAGCAAAGCTTTTCTCTGGCTGGAAGTTCTTCCAAGTTTTCTATAGCCTGCCATTGTATTTCCTCCTTGTTAATACTATTATTCCGTCTCTCCGGTACTGAGAGACAAGCCAAGTTCCTTCAACTTAGCCAGCACTTCCTCAAGGGATTTGCGCCCTAAGTTACGAACCTTCATCATATCTTCAGCGGTCTTATTCGTCAATTCCTCGACCGTATTGATTCCCGCTCTCTTTAAGCAGTTATAGGAACGAACGGAAAGCTCCAGCTCATCGATGTTCATATCCATAACCTTCTGGGATTCATCTTCTTCCTTCTCTACAATGACTTCTGCCATCTTTGCCTTTTCCGACAAATCAATGAAAGAATTCAGATGCTCGCTCAATACCTTTGCGGCCAGACTGACAGCCTCATCCGGCTCCAATGTACCATTTGTAAATACATCCAGAGTCAGCTTATCAAAATCGGTAATCTGACCGACACGAGTATTTTCAATCTTTATGTTTACTCTCTCGATTGGTGTGTAAATGGAATCAATCGGAATCATGTCTATCGCCATGTCATCCTTCTTGTTCTTATCCGAGCTTACATATCCACGACCATTTGTTACTGTCATTTCAATATAAAGCTTGCAGTCAGCGCCTCCGTTCAGAGTCGCAATAACCTGCTCCGGATTTATAATCTCAAGGTCAGAATCACATTTAATATCCGCTGCTGTAACTACACCTTCACCGTGGGCATCAATGTACATTACCTTCGGAGTATTCAAATCCTCGCTATCATTTTTAATCGCAAGATTTTTAATATTCATAACGATTTCCGTTACATCTTCCTTTACCCCCGGCACCCCGCTAAACTCATGAACTACACCGTCAATCTTAATCTGGCTGACTGCGGTACCCGGCAAAGATGAAAGCATGATTCTTCTCAAAGAATTACCCAAAGTAGTTCCGTATCCTCTTTCAAGTGGTTCTACTACAAAACGTCCATATTTTTTATCTTCAGAAATTTCAGCAATTTCAATTCTAGGCTTTTCAAATTCAAACACTACTGGACCCTCCTTTTGGGTTTACTTAATTACTTAGAGTACAACTCGACAATAAGCACATCATTTACCGGTACATCAATCTCTGCCCTGCTAGGAATTTCCTTAACCGTTCCGGATAAAGCTTCCTGATTTGCCTCTAACCATGCAGGAACCAGTCTTGCGCCAGTTACTTCAAGGATGTCCTTGTATCTCTGCGCTCCTTTGAATTTCTCTTTGATTTCAATCACATCACCAGCTTTTAACTGATAAGATGGAATATTCACACATTTTCCATTAACAAGTACATGCTTGTGGTCTACAATCTGTCTTGCTTCTTTTCTCGTTCTTGCAAATCCAAGACGGAACATAACATTGTCCAGTCTCAGTTCAAGAAGAATCATCAGATTGTCACCAGTTGTACCATATTTTAACTTCTGAGCCTTTGCGAAATAGTTACGGAACGGTTTCTCCAATACTCCGTAAATAAACTTTGCTTTCTGTTTCTCTCTCAACTGACTTCCATACTCGCTTAATTTCTTTCCAGCTCTCGCATTTCTCTTAGATTTTTTATCAATTCCCAAATATACCGGGTCTAAATCCAGAGACCGGCATCTTTTCAAAACAGGCGTCATATCTCTAGCCATTTCAATTCCTCCTATAAAATAATAATCATAAACAAATCGAATCTTTGATTCACAAGCCACATTCCGTATGGCTTATTATACCCTTCTGCGTTTCGGTGGCCGGCATCCATTATGAGGAACCGGTGTAACATCCTGAATACTTGTTACTTCAATACCACAAGCCTGAATAGCACGGATAGCTGCCTCTCTACCAGAGCCTGGTCCCTTTACCATTACTTCTACTGACTTCAGACCATGTGGCAGTGCAGCTTTTGCTGCTGTCTCCGCTGCCATCTGAGCTGCATAAGGAGTGGATTTCTTAGAACCTCTAAATCCAAGTCCGCCTGCACTTGCCCAGGAGATAGCATTTCCTTCTAAATCTGTCAGTGTTACGATTGTATTATTAAAAGATGACTGAATATGTGCCTGTCCGCGGTCAATATTCTTCTTGACACGCCTTTTTGTCGCTTTTTTTGCAACCTGCTTAGCCATTCGTCTTACCTCCTATATTATTTCTTCTTGTTTGCTACGGTACGTTTTGGACCTTTTCTTGTTCTAGCATTGGTCTTTGTCTTCTGACCACGAACCGGAAGTCCTTTTCTATGACGAATTCCTCTGTAGCATCCAATTTCCTGTAATCTCTTGATGTTTAAGGCAACCTCTCTGCGCAAATCACCCTCTACAACCTGTGTGCGGTCAATGACGTCACGAATTTTAGAAACATCTTCGTCTGTCAAATCCTTACAGCGAATGTCAGGGCTGATGTTTGCTTCTGCCAGAATTCTTCTTGAGCTTGCAACACCAATTCCGTAAATATAGGTAAGACCTATTTCAACACGTTTTTCTCTTGGTAAATCTACACCGCTAATACGAGCCATGTGTGCTTTACACCTCCATTATTCTTAGTTTGTTTTTGTGTGCGAATTTTCCGCACCTCTTTGATGAAGAATACAAAGTATTCTTCGGCGTGCTTTGTAAAAGCACATGTTTTTGATTGAAGAACGCTTTGCGTTCTTCGGTGCGAATTGAAAATTCGCACTGCAGCCGCTTTAAATCACAACAACACTACGAAACAAGAACCTGTCACACAGGAGAATTTCGTACTGCTTACCGTTGCGATATCACAACACCTGTATAAACATGACGGTCTTTTCGGTGCTGTAACACAGAAAGCAAGAACTTGAATTTATAAACACGAAAATAACCAAAAGAATTCTCTTTCGGTTAATCGATATATTCATTATCCCTGTCTTTGTTTGTGTTTCGGATTTTCGCAGATCACTCTGACTCTACCCTTTCTTTTAATGACTTTGCATTTTTCGCAAATTGGTTTTACTGATGACCTTACCTTCACAGTAATACCCTCCTTTCAAAAAAGTCCGCTTACAATTATAACATAGTACTTTGCAAAATGCAAGCATAAATTATATAGATAATTGGATTTACTTTGTAAATCCCATGCGAATTCTCAAGAGAATTCGCTATTTATCTCTCCACACAATTCTTCCTTTTGTCAAATCGTATGGGGATAACTCCAATGTTACCTTATCACCTGGCAGAATACGGATGAAATTCATGCGGAGTTTTCCGCTGATATGAGCCAACACCTTATGACCATTCTCCAATTCTACCTGAAACATTGCGTTTGGCAGCTTTTCAACAACTGTTCCCTCAATTTCAATAACGTCTGCTTTTGACATCTTTAAACCTCCAATGATAAAATCTCCGGTTCGCCATCCGTAACCAGAATTGTATTCTCATAGTGAGCAGATTTTGAACCGTCCCTTGTCACTACCGTCCAGTCATCCTCCAGAATCCAAACCTCATAACCGCCTGCATTGACCATTGGCTCAATGGCAAGTGTCATGCCCGGACAAAGACGGATGCCCCGCCCAATTGGCTTATAATTCGGAATCTGAGGCTCCTCGTGCATCTCTTTTCCAATCCCATGCCCGACTAAATCCCGCACAACCGAAAAACCGTTTGCCTCTACATATTTTTGAATCGTCGCGGAAATATCATACAAATGATTTCCCGCTCTTGCCATCTTAATTCCCCGGAAAAAACTCTCTTTCGTCACGTCAATCAACTTTTGTGCGTTCTCATCAATCTTTCCAACTCCATAGGTTCTTGCCGCATCGGACTGATAATCTTTATAAATTACACCGGCGTCCAGACTCACGATATCTCCTTCAAAAAGACGATGCTTTTTATTTGGTATGCCGTGCACAACTTCGTCGTTGACCGAAACACATATCGAAGCCGGGTAGCCCTCATAGCCTTTAAAGGAAGGGATACATCCCGCTTTACGAATCAGCTCCTCTCCCTTCCGGTCAATCTCCATTGTCGTAATGCCCGGTGCAATGATTTCCTCAAGACGGTTGTGTACCTCTGCTAAAATTTTTCCTGCATCACGCATCAGAGCAATCTCTCGCTCTGACTTTACTGTTACTGCCATAATAAGGCCTCCGTTTCTTAACCAAGAATCCCTACAATTGCCTCAAATACAGCGTCCAAATCTACAGTTCCGTCAACCTCTTTCAGAATCCCCGCCTTCGTATAATAATCAATCAATGGCTGAGTCTGCTCGTGGTATACACTCAAACGCTGCTGTACCGTTTCCGGCTTATCATCATCACGCAGAATCAGTTCTCCTCCACAGGCATCGCATACGCCCTCTTTCTTGGTCGGATTATATTTAATATGATATGTTCCACCACAGCTGACACATGCACGTCTGCCCGACATTCTCTGTATAATATTTTCATCCGGCACATCAACATCAATCGCATAATCCAGCTTCTCGCCGATTTTTTCGAGTGCAGCAGTAAGCGCCTCTGCCTGAGGAATTGTCCTAGGGAATCCGTCCAAAACATATCCCTTTTTCGCATCATCCTGAGCAAGACGATCTACTACCAAATCCACTACCAGTTCATCCGGCACAAGAAGTCCCTTATCCATATAAGTCTTTGCCTTCTGACCAAGTTCTGTATTTTCTTTAATATTAGCACGAAAAATATCACCGGTTGAAATATGCGGAATTCCATATTTTTCAGATATCATTTTCGCCTGTGTACCTTTTCCTGCACCCGGCGCACCTAACATAACAATTTTCATTTTTCACTACCTCCATTCCGAATTTCCGAAAAACAGTAATCGACCTCCTGCCAAAAAAGAGTTCTCTGGCAGGGGGCCGCTATTTTTTATCCATTAGTTTCCCAAAAAACCTTTATAGTGACGAACTAACACTAAAGACTCAATTTGCTTCAGTGTCTCAATTACTACACCTACAACGATAATCAGTGATGTTCCACTAAAGGAAACATCCGCACCGAACGCACCGGAAAAGAAAATCGGGAAGACGCACACGATAACCATTCCAATTGCTCCGATAAAGATGATGCTGTTCAATACTGTAGTAAGATACTCCGTCGTCGGTTTGCCCGGACGAATACCCGGAATAAATCCACCCTGTTTCTTCATATTATTAGAAATCTCAAGAGGATTAAATGTTACCGACGTATAAAAATATGCAAAGAAAATTACTAACACAATATAAATCAATAATCCCAATGTATACTTAAACTCGCCAAAGCTGCTTATATCACACCAGTCACTTTGGTTGCAGACCTTCAGGAACTTCTGAATAAGTGTTGCACCCTCTCCGGATTTTGGCGTAATACCGGCAAAACTTGCGATTACAACCGGAAGCGACATCATGGAACTTGCAAAGATAACCGGGATAACGCCTGCCGTATTTACTTTCAACGGAATATGTGTGGACTGTCCCCCTGTTACCTTTTTGCCCTGAATCTTCTTCGCATACTGTACAGGAATTCTTCTCTCTCCATCCTGCAAAAATACGATGAAAGCAAACATGGCAACAATAATGCCTACAATAATAATAGCAGCTACAATTGCATTTGTAATATTTCCTGCACCGGAAATGTAAGTGTTGTACAGATTTGACAAATCACTCGGTATCCGGGCTACAATGTTTATCAACAGGATGATGGAAATACCATTACCAACACCTTTTTCAGTAATCTGCTCTCCTAACCACATCATAAAAGCAGCTCCAGCTGTCAAAGCAGCTACTGCAACAATCATGGATGTATAGCCGTTATCTTTGAAAAGGTTCTGATTACGGAAACCGATAATCATTGCCGCACCCTCAATAATGGCTAATACAATAGAGAGGTATCTTGTGTATTCGTTAATCTTTTTGCGTCCGTCTTCTCCGTCCTTCTGCATTTCCTCAAGACGAGGAATCGCAATCGTGAGAAGCTGTAATATAATGGACGCTGTAATGTAAGGTGTAATATTCAAGGCAAAAATAGACATCCTTGAAAAGGAACCACCGGTCATTACATCAAGAAATCCCAATGACTGGTTCTTATTAAACAATTCCTGTATTACACTGCTGTTTACGCCGGGAAGCGGAATATTACATCCGATTCTGACGATAACCATACCAACTAATACATAGAGAAGTTTCATTCGGATTTCTTTTGTTTTTAATGCGTTCTGAATGGTTGTTAACATTAGATCACCTCTGCTTTTCCACCTGCAGCCTGAATTTTTTCTGCAGCACTTGCGCTGTAAGCATTAACCTTTACGTTAAGCTTTTTGGTTAATTCTCCATTTCCAAGAATCTTTACTCCGTCTTTTGGATTGCTGACAATTCCCTTTTCCATGAGAGCTGCTACAGTAACTTCAGCCCCGTCCTCAAACACATTCAGACGGTCAACACCGATTCCAACAATCGTCTTACTGTTAATATTGGTAAAACCTCTTTTTGGCAATCTTCTATATAATGGCAACTGACCGCCTTCAAAACCAGGTCTTGGCGCTCCGGAACGGGCTTTCTGGCCTTTGTGTCCTTTGCCGGCAGTTTTACCATTTCCTGAACCGTGTCCGCGGCCTCTCCTAAACTCATTGCTTTGTTTAGCGCCGTCAGCCGGTTTCAACTCTGATAAATTCATTCTCTGCACCTCCTTGATTAGATTTCCTCAACCTTTACTAAATGTCTGACCTGCTGAATCATCCCTCTCGTAGCAGCGTTGTCAGGCATTTCAACTGTCTTATTCAACTTTCTAAGGCCAAGAGCTTCTACTGTTTTTCTATGCTTTGGAATTGCTCCAATTGTAGATTTCACTAATGTGATTTTTAATTTATCTGCCATTTCTTTGCACCTCCTAGCCTAACACTTCGTCTACTGAAATGCCACGAAGCTTTGCTACTTCCTCCGGAGTCTTCAGTTCCTTCAAGCCTTCCATTGTAGCGAGTACAACATTCTGCTTGTTACGGGAGCCTAACGACTTCGTACGGATATTTTTGAATCCAGCCAGCTCTAACACCGCACGGGCAGGGCCACCTGCGATAATACCAGTACCTTCTGGGGACTTCTTCATCAATACGGATGCACTTCCGAATTTACCAATAAAATCATGCGGAATACTCTTGTTTTCATCAAGAGGCACCTCAATGAGTTTTTTCATTGCGTCCTCTTTTCCTTTACGGATTGCTTCCGGAATTTCCATTGCCTTACCTAAACCTGCACCAACATGTCCGTTGCCGTCACCAACAACAACTAAAGCGGTAAATCTGAAATTACGACCACCTTTAACAACCTTGGTAACACGTTTAATTGATACTACTTTATCTTCTAATTCAAATTGACTAGCATCAATAATTTCACGTTTCATGAGTTTTCCTCCTTGCTTAGAATTCCAGACCAGCTTCGCGAGCTGCGTCTGCTAATGCTTTTACTTTACCCTGATAAATATAACCGCCACGGTCAAATACAACAGCCTTAATACCATTGTCTAACGCCTTTTTAGCGATTACCTCGCCCAACTTTGTAGCAGCCTCTACGTTGTTCGTCTTTTCCAAGCCTTCTTTCACATCGCTCTGGAGAGTAGATGCAGAAACGATTGTGTTACCAGCGACATCGTCGATAACCTGTGCATACATATGGTTGTTGCTACGGAACACAGCCAAACGTGGTTTCTCAGGAGTACCAGACAAACGGCTACGTATTCTTCTATGTTTATTTGCGCGAACTTCGCTTCTATTTGTTTTACTAACCATTTTTTTACTCCTTTCTACTTCTTACCAGTCTTACCGACTTTACGTCTGATTACTTCATCAATATATTTGATACCTTTGCCCTTATATGGCTCCGGTGCTCTCTTTTCTCTGATTTCAGCAGCATACTGGCCAACTTTTTCTTTGTCAATTCCCTTTACGATAATAAGGTTCTGTCCATCGACAGTAACTTCAATACCTTCTGGATCTTCCATCTCTACCGGATGAGAATAACCGAGAGATAAAACTAATTTCTTTCCCTGCTTTGCGGCTCTATAACCAACACCGTTTACTTCCAGTCTTTTCTCATAACCTTCCGTAACACCGATAATCATATTCTGAATCAATGTTCTTGTTAAGCCGTGAAGGGATTTCATTTTCTTCAAATCGTTCGGGCGGCTTACTTTTACTTCCTCGCCCTCTTTTGTAATGGTCATCTCTGCAGGCAGCACTCTCACAAGTGTACCCTTAGGACCTTTTACCGTCACCTGATTATTTTCTGCAATATCCACCGTTACTCCTGATGGTATCGCGATAGGCATTCTTCCAATTCGTGACATGCCGGTACCTCCTAATTCTGTTTTGGGGTTAATGTTAATTGTTGCTATATAATTATCATCCGATTGCTTACGCAATCGTCTGCACGCGGACACTCGCCAAATGTGCTTACGCACATCTTCACATCCAAAAATGTTTTTTATCAAGCAAGCTTGAACAAAACATTTATGTCTGTTCAACGCGCTATGCGCGTCTGGCTCGTTGTTTTCGCGTTCTTTACCATACGAATGCTAATACTTCTCCACCAACATTCTGCTTGCGTGCTTCCTTATCCGTCAGTACGCCCTTATTGGTAGAAATGATAGCGATACCAAGTCCACCGAGAACCTTTGGCAGTTCCTCCGTGTTTGCATATACACGAAGTCCCGGCTTAGAAATTCTCTTGAGACCTGAAATGATTTTCTCATTTTTGTCTTTTCCATATTTCATTGTAATGTGGATTGACTTAAAACCGTCTACTTCCACTACTTCAAAATTTTTGATATAACCTTCCTTTAAAAGAATCTCAGCAATCGAAATCTTCATTTTAGAAGCAGGAATATCAACTGTATCATGTTTTGCAGTATTTGCATTACGGATTCTTGTAAGCATATCTGCAATAGGATCGCTCATTGTCATTTAGTTTTCCTCCTTTTTTACCAGCTTGCTTTGCGGACACCCGGAATCTGACCTTTATAAGCCAACTCACGGAAACAGATTCTGCAAATTCCGTATTTTCTCAGATATCCATGCGGACGACCACAAATCTTACAGCGGCTGTACTCTCTTGTAGAGAACTTTGCCTTACGCTGCTGCTTAATCTTCAAAGACTTTTTAGCCATGAAATTACCTCCTAACTATTTCTTAAACGGCATACCAAACTGTGCCAAGAGTTCACGTGCTTCTTCATCTGTATGAGCAGTTGTAACAAAAATAACGTCCATACCTCTTACTTTGTCAACCTTGTCATACTCGATTTCAGGGAAAATCAACTGCTCTTTAATTCCGAGCGCATAATTCCCACGACCATCAAAAGCATTCGGATTTACACCACGGAAATCACGTACCCGCGGAAGTGCAAGGTTAATCAGACGGTCTGCAAACTCATACATCTTCTCGCCGCGGAGTGTAACCTTACATCCGATTGGCTGTCCCTCACGAAGCTTGAAGTTCGCTACGGACTTCTTTGCTCTTGTAACAACAGCTTTCTGCCCTGAAATAGTTTCAAGGTCACTGATTGCTGTATCTAAAACTTTTGAATTATCTTTCGCTTCACCAACGCCCATATTGATTACAATCTTCTCGAGCTTTGGTACCTGCATAACATTTTTATACTCAAACTTTTTCATCATTTTATCAACGATTTCGTTCAAATATGTTTCTTTTAATCTAGCCACTTAAACAGTACCTCCTCTCTTTTTAATCAATAACCGCGCCTGTTTTTTTGGCATAACGAACTTTATCTTTACCGTCTTCTGTCTTGAAGCCGATTCTTGTTACCTCGCCATTAACAACGTACATTACGTTTGAAACATCAAAAAATGCTTCTTCTTCCATGATGCCGCCCTTTGGATTGGACTGGTTCGGCTTGATGTGCATTTTCACTTTATTTACGCCCTCAACCTTAACCTTTCCTTTCTTTACCTCAAGGACTTTTCCTTCTTTTCCTTTATCTACACCGGCAATAACGCGAACGGTATCACCTTTTTTAATCTTTGATGTTGCCACTTTAGGGACACCTCCTTATAATACTTCTGGTGCTAGGGAAACAATCTTCATAAATTGTTTATCCCTTAGCTCTCTAGCTACCGGTCCGAAAATACGAGTTCCTCTTGGAGTCTTATCATCTTTGATAATAACTGCTGCGTTTTCATCAAAGCGAATATAAGAACCGTCAGGACGACGAATTTCTTTTACAGTTCTCACTACAACTGCTCTTACAACATCACCTTTTTTTACAACTCCGCCCGGTGTTGCATCTTTAACCGTAGCAACAATGATATCACCAACGGCCGCATATCTTCTAACAGAACCGCCAAGAACACGGATGCACAGTAATTCCTTTGCTCCTGTGTTGTCAGCAACTTTTAATCTGCTTTCCTGCTGTATCATAATATACTCCTTTCTTGACTACAGAATTATTTAGCTGGGGCGAATGAATTATTTCGCTCTTTCTATAATCTCAACAAGTCTCCATCTCTTATCCTTGGATAATGGTCTTGTCTCCATTACTCTTACTCTGTCGCCAATATTGCACTCATTATTCTCATCATGAGCCTTCAATTTATAAGTTCTTTTTACGATTTTTCCGTAAAGCGGATGTTTTACGTTGTCAACAACAGCTACTACGATTGTTTTATCCATTTTATTACTTAAAACTTTACCTGTACGGGTTTTTCTAAGATTTCTCTCCACAACAAAATCCTCCTTTCCTCAGCTTAATTTGCCGCTTTCTGTTCCTGAGACATCGCTGTCTGAATACGTGCGATGTTTCTTCTTACTTCTTTGATTCTGCTTGTATTGTCAAGTTGGTTTGTTGCGTTTTGGAATCTCAAATTAAAAAGTTCCTTTTTAGCAGCTACTAATTCATCATTTAATTCAGCAAGTGACATATCTGCTAATCCGTTCATAAATTCCTTAGTTTTCACTGCCCGCACCTCCTTCTAAGTCTGCGCGAGAAACGATTTTACATTTTACAGGCAGCTTGTGCATTGCAAGTCTAAGCGCCTCTCTAGCCGTTTCTTCCGGTACGCCGGCGATTTCAAACATAACTCTGCCCGGCTTAACTACTGCTACCCAGTATTCCAGAGCACCTTTACCTTTACCCATTCGAGTTTCGGCAGGAGTCTTTGTCACTGGTTTGTCTGGGAAAATCTTTATCCAGACCTGACCACCACGCTTCGTGTAACGTGTCATGGCAATACGGGCTGCCTCAATCTGATTGGACTTAATCCAATGAGGCTCCATAGCTACAAGTCCATATTCACCATAAGTGATTTTATTTCCACGTAACGCTTTTCCCTTCATGGAACCGCGAAACTGTTTACGACGTTTTACTCTCTTAGGCATTAACATTATTTATCGCTCCCTTCCTTTGAACTAGCTTTGGCTGATTTTCCGCCTTTGGTTGGAAGTACTTCACCGTGGTAAATCCATGTCTTAACACCAATTTTACCATACGTTGTATTTGCTTCTGCAAAACCGTAGTCGATATCTGCACGAAGCGTCTGCAGCGGAATATTACCCTCGCTGTAAAACTCAGTACGAGCCATATCAGCGCCGCCCAAACGTCCGGAACAAGCTGTCTTAATTCCCTTTGCGCCTGCTTTCATCGCTCTGCCCATGCAGGATTTCATAGCACGGCGGAAAGAGATACGGTTCTCTAACTGTGCCGCAATATTTTCTGCTACTAACTGTGCATCGCCATCCGGTCTTTTTACTTCTTTAATATCAACAAGAACTTTCTTGCTTGAGTATTTTGCCAGCTCGCCTTTTAATTTTTCAATTTCAGCGCCGCCTTTACCGATTACAACACCAGGCTTTGCTGTATAAACTAAAACCTTAACACGGTCTGCTGTTCTCTCAATTTCAATTTTAGAAATTCCTGCATGATACAGTTTTTTCTTCAAAAATTCACGGATTTTATAATCCTCAACTAAGTTATCAGAAAAGTTTTCGTCATCTGCGTACCATCTAGATTCCCAGTCTTTGATAACGCCAACTCTTAAACCATGTGGATTAACTTTTTGTCCCATCTCAATCTCCTTTCATTATCTCTCATTCAAGATTACTGTAATATGGCACATTCTCTTTTCAATTCTGTAAGCCATACCACGAGCTCTTGGTCTGATTCTTTTCATTGTCGTTGCTTTGTTCGCAAAGCACTCATCAACGTAAAGATTTTCCGGGTTCATGCCATTGTTATTCTCTGCATTTGCAATGGCGGACTTCAACAGCTTTTTAATTACTGAAGAAGCATATCTTGGATTATATTCCAAAATACCAAGTGCCGTCTGTACATCCTTGCCACGGATAGCATCCAGTACGAATCCTGCTTTCTGTGCAGAAATTCTGGCATGTGATAACTTAGCATATGGTCTTGTATCTTTGTTCTGGTTTCTTTCTTTCTTAATCTGTGATCTATGTCCTTTAGCCACTTTTCAGAAACCTCCTTTCATACATTCATACATTTAAAATATCGCTATAGTCTCGAACTCTGCTCAAGACAATATTAGCCGCGCTTCTCGTCTTTTCCATGTCCTCTGTAAGTTCTGGTAGAAACGAACTCGCCTAGCTTATGACCAACCATGTCCTCTGTAATATATACGGGCACATGCTTTCTTCCGTCATGAACAGCAATTGTATGACCGACCATGCTTGGGAAGATAGTGGAACGGCGTGACCATGTTTTTATTACTGATTTATCTCCGGATTCATTCATGGCATCAATTTTCTTTAACAGATGAGCATCCGCGAATGGTCCTTTTTTTAATGAACGTGACACTAACTTTACCTCCTTATTGTCTGTTTAAACATTTCTTGTTCAAACACAGTTACTAGAATAATATCTTTGACTTCCTCTGACAGATAAGCTTATTTCGTAAGCGCTTTACCATCTCGTCTTCTGATAATCATCTTATTCGACTGCTTATTCTTCTTTCTCGTCTTATAACCAAGAGCAGGTTTACCCCAAGGTGTGCATGGCCCGGAACGACCAACCGGAGCTTTACCCTCACCACCACCATGTGGATGGTCATTCGGGTTCATAACCGAACCACGAACGGTTGGGCGGATACCCATATGGCGTTTACGGCCTGCCTTACCAATATTTACAAGGTTGTGCTCTGTATTTCCTACCTGTCCGATCGATGCACGGCAGATAATAGGCACCATTCTCATTTCTCCGGAAGGCATACGAATCGTTGCATACTTTCCTTCCTTCGCCATTAACTGAGCGCTTACACCAGCAGCACGAACTAACTGTCCGCCATGTCCCGGATGCATCTCAATGTTATGAATCTGTGTACCAACCGGCATATCTTTCAGTTCCATGCAGTTGCCGACTTTAACCTCTGCTCCTGCACCATTCATAATTTCCTGTCCTACCTGTAATCCTACCGGGGCAAGAATATATTTCTTTTCACCATCTGCGTAGCAGACCAATGCAATATTTGCCGTTCTGTTTGGATCGTACTCAATCGTCTTAACAACTGCCGGAATACCATCCTTATTTCTCTTAAAATCAATAATTCTATATTTTCTTCTAGAACCGCCGCCACGATGTCTTACCGTGATTTTACCCTGAGCGTTACGACCAGCATTTTTCTTTAAGGAAACGGTCAGAGATTTCTCCGGTGTAGATGTTGTGATTTCTTCGAAATCATAACCACTCATCTGTCTTCTAGAAGGTGTATATGGGTTATAAGTTTTAATTCCCATGAGTTACACTCCTTTCATAATTTCAAAATGTTTCATTTCTTATGAGATAACTTCACTGTACTTTTTACAGTCCTTCAAAAATCTCAATATCTGCACTGTCCTCAGTCAACTGGACGATTGCTTTCTTTCTCTTTGCAGTCTTTCCGGTTACCATACCACGTCTGCGCTTTTTGCCGTCAAGATTCATGGTATTCACTTTAGAAACCTTTGTTCCCGGGAACATCTTCTCAACTGCTTCCTTAATCTGAGTTTTAGTAGCGTCTGTGTGTACATAGAATGTATATTTTTTCAATTCCATACCAGCCATGGACTTCTCTGTGATTACTGGTTTTGAAATGATGTCATAATATTTCAAATCTGCCATTATGCGTACACCTCCTCGATTGCTGCAACAGCATCCTTTGTAATTACTACGGTGTCGTATTTTAAAATGTCATACACATTGATTGAATTGGAGTACACGCCTCTCGCTGTCGGAATATTCTTAACAGAGAGAATCGCATTTGCCGCATCGCCGTTAACAACTACCAATGCCTTGTTAACCTTCAGGTTATCCAAAACCTCTTTCATTTTCTTTGTCTTCGGAGCTTCAAAATCCAAAGAGTCAACAACAACTAATTTCTCCTCGCTTACTTTTGAAGACAAAACGGACTTGATTGCTGCCGCTTTTTCTTTCTTATTCATTTTGAATGAATAATCTCTTGGAACCGGTGCGAAAACAACACCGCCGCCCGTCCACTGCGGAGCACGGATTGAGCCCTGCCTTGCATGTCCTGTTCCTTTCTGTCTCCATGGTTTTCTACCACCGCCACGAACTTCTGAACGCGTTTTTGCTTTCTGTGTTCCCTGACGTTTATTAGCCAGCTGTAAAACAACTGCCATATGAACTAAATGCTCATTAACCGGTGCAGCAAAGACGGAATCATTTAACTCCATTTTCTCAACTTCTTTGCCTTCCATATTATAAACAGATACGCTTGCCATCTGTGTCTTCCTCCTTTCCGAAAGTTATGCCTTTACGGATTCTTTAATGATTACTGTTGATTTTTTCGGTCCCGGTACTGCGCCTTTTACTAACAGAAGATTTTCCTCTGCATCCACACGTACAATCTCTAAATTCTGGATTGTCACCTGTACTGCACCCATCTGACCTGGCATTTTCTTGCCCTTAAATACTTTGCTAGGATCCGATGCCGCACCATTCGAACCAGCATGTCTATGAAATTTGGAGCCGTGGCCCATTGGTCCGCGGGACTGTCCGTGACGCTTGATTGCACCCTGGAATCCCTTACCTTTTGTTTTTGCGGTAACATCAACCTTATCGCCGGCTTCAAAGATATCTGCTTTGATTTCCTGTCCCAACTCATATTCAGCGGAATTCTCAAACTTGAACTCTGTAAAAAATCTCTTGTTCTCGATTCCTGCCTTCTCCAAGTGTCCTTTGATTGGTTTGTTCACTAACTTCTCGCGCACATCACCAAACGCTACCTGTACTGCCTCATAACCGTCGTTCTCAGCAGTCTTAATCTGAGAAACATAAACCGGTCCGGCCTGAAGTACGGTAACCGGTGTCAATACACCGTCTTCGTTGAAAATCTGTGTCATTCCAACTTTTGTAGCTACAATAGCTTTGTTCATTTTCTTTTCCTCCTATAAATTCTACAGCGGATTGCTTTCGTGTCCGAATGAATGGATATTGGAAAACAATCATCCTAGATGGTTACTGCCATGTCCTGAACCGTAGACCTTCATCATAACCATAGGACGGGGGAACTACTTTCACCCCCTCGCTTCCTACTTATATAAATAGGAAACTGTTATGAAAACACGCTTTTTATTTTGCTGCTGCTTTCATTTTGATGTCAATTGCAACACCTGCAGGCATTTCCAATCTGGAAAGTGCATCTACTGTTTTCTGTGAAGGTGTCAGAACGTCAATTAACCTCTTGTGGGTTCTCTGCTCGAACTGCTCACGGGAGTCTTTATATTTGTGTACCGCTCTCAGAATGGTAACAATCTCTTTCTTTGTCGGCAGTGGCACAGGCCCACTTACCTTTGCTCCTGTTTTCTTCACTGTTTCAACCAACTTTGCTGCCGCAAAATCGATTAACTGATGATCATATGCTTTCAATATGATTCTCATTTTTTGTTGACTTGCCATAAAAATAGCCGCCTCCTTTTCGTACTGTTATATTTAATAGTACGACAAGTGGTGACTGTACACTCATCCGTGTGTGTCCTATCGGCTCATAATTTTGACCGCCATAGCGGTGGCGGACTCACACGTTTATCTGCTCTTTGGCAGAAAGTATGTTTTTGTACAGTGACTTGCCGTCAGGTTTACCGGCCGAAATTGCTGACCCCGGCCTCTTGACATTCGCTCCACGGAAAACCCGCTGATGGACAGCGGCAACCTCTCGCTTCATCGCTATCATGTCACAACAGAACCTACTATAACACAAATAAAATAGGATTGCAAGAATTTTTTAAAATAATTTAGTATTACTCGTCAAATAGTCCACCGCATAATTCTTTATCAAGTCATCCGCCTTTTTCTTATCGTCCACCGCCCATACGGCAATCTTTAATCCGGCCTTGCGGATAGCAGCAACGGTCTCAGGCGTAATCACCTCAAAATAGACAGAATAATCAATACCGTTTTTTCGGCACCATTCAACTTCCTCATCCTTATATTTCCAGCTCAAAAACTGAAATCCAATCCGCTCATCCTTCTTTTCTTTAATGCGCAGTAAGTTATCCTTCTTGAACGACAGAAAGACCGTTCTGCTCCGCATATCGTATTTGTCAAGAAGTGACAGTATACGGTCCGCTTCCTCTGGTGTCAGTTTTTCCATTTTCAATTCTATAACCGCCTTCGTATTCTTCCCCGAGGAGATAACCTTCAGATAGGAATCCAGCAGACAAGACTTCAAATCCGGATACCCGGCAACATTGTTTCCTGCAACAATCGGGTATGTCTTAATTTCTCCCCACGTTAATTCAGAAATTTTTTTATCAACGCCACACATTTTTTTTATGGATTCGGCATGCGAAATCACAAATTCCCCATCCTGACTTAACCACACATCACACTCTACTCCCCAAAAACCACTTTGTACTGCCAGCTCAAAGGCTGGCAGTGTATTTTCCGGTGCTAACTCCGAATATCCCCTGTGCGCAATATATGCCGTAGGCTTCTGAGTTTCTACAGGCGCCGTAGTCTCCGTCGGCGTTGGAGTTTTTACCCGACGGCATTTCCTTTTTACTACTACGCGTATCTTTACTTTTTTTACCTTCTTTTTTGATTTTTTTAACCGGACAGTTATGGTTGCTTTCCCATTTTTTCCCGCCTTTACTACTCCCTTGGCAGAAACTTTCGCAATCTTTTTATTGGAAGACTTAAAGCTTACTTTTTTCCGGCTTTTACGGGGACGGATACTCCACTTGATTTTCTTAGACTTTCCCTCAGTCAATATAATCTTTTTCGTTCTGACGCGTAATTTGGGTACTGTCTTTTTTGCAGAAGATACCTCGGTATCTGCCAATAAACATATTATCAGACAGACATAGATTAGTAACCGGATAACCTTGTTTTTATGTATATACCCCATTAGCAAATTTCCCCCTGCTTTTAAATATAACATGTCCGGACTTGATTCCATGTAGACATCGCTTCCTGATTTACTTCTTCACTTTAACCTTCTTCACCTTGCTCCACTTACCATACACCTTCGTTTTCCCATTCAACTTATAAGCACGCACACGGAAGTAATACGTCCTTTTCTTTTTCAGCTTCTTTACGGTAAATTTTGCTTTCGCTGTAAGCTTACTCTTTTTCTTTTTTGTAAACTTTTTATTCATGGCATACTGAAGCTGATATCCCTTTGCTCCGGAAACCGTCTTCCATGAGAGAACTACTGCTTTTTTCTTCTTATTTTTGGCTGTAAGTTTTTTAACGCCAGCCGGTGCTGTTACCTTTATTGGCTCGTTCGTCGGCTTTGGTGATATTATTGGCTTACCGGTTTGCTTTGGTGATACCGTTGGCTTTTCGGTTTCTGCCGGCTTGTTTGTTGGCTTTGGCGATGTTGTCGGATTCTCGGTTTCTGCCGGCTCACTTGTCGGCTTTGGTGATTCCGTCGGCTTTTCGGTCTCTGCCGGCTCACTTGTCGGCTTTGGTGCCTCCGTCGGCTTCTCCGTCTCTGCCGATCCACCACTGCTGCCTCCCGCCGCACTCACTGTGTCTGCTTTTCGCCACGTGGTAGATGATAGATTCAAATGCAAAACGGGACGGACTGCACTACTAGCGAGAACACTATCACCATAACTATCAACACTGCCGTTAATGTGGACAAACGTTGCATTATATGAAAAACAGCCCGGCGACCGCAGCCACCACCAATCACTGCCGCTATACTCCCCGCTTTCATTATTCCACGCACCCTGCTCTTTTGCATATTCTGTATTTTTAGATTCCCTTGTCTCCGAGCTCTCATAATCAGGCGAAAAACCATACCAAGAATTCATTGCCTCCTGAATGGAAAGCAGATATACTTTATCATTTGTATTGTTTCCGCCTTCCGTACCATCGTCAGGATTATCCTCGTTGACTACTAGAGTTGTCCTGATAGCGTTTTTTTCCTCGGCAGAAAAAGCGGTGTTATAAAAATTATTATTCAGCCAGTTTCTTAAGGTACACGTTTCCCAAGTAACATTTTTTGGTTCTATATAGTATGGCTGACAATCCAGATTTTTATCTGCCAGAAGAAAAGCATCATCTTCGTTTACAGACAAAACTCTCCATTTAATCGGTTCTTTTGTCGTACTGTTACTCTGATAATAGTTCCCAAAATAAACGCAATCCCATGTACTTACACCATTTTTGTCGGTGCGGGGGTTACTGATTCCATAGCTAGCTGCCTTTGCGGGCTGTGGTGAAATTACCCGCAATGGAATAATGGAAATAGCCATCACAAGACTAAGACTTAAAGCCAGTAGCTTTCTCCTCCTTTTCGTTGTCATGAAAATCTCCTCCTTTGATTAGGACAAAGTTGTCCCATATATTTTCAATGCATCGTTTATATTGTAGCATACAGCTTCTAATGCTTCAACAAAACTATAGAAAATTGTCGATACATTTTATTGCGTATGTTAGAGAAATATGATATACTATTTTCATGGGAAACTATAGAGCCAAGGCGGCTGCCCTCTGATTTTTCGGAGGGGCTACCCCTCCAGACTTCAAAAGAGGAAGGAGGGCGATACAATGATTACATATCAGGATTTCTTTTTATTCTGCACATTCATTGTTGCCCTTATCAGTCTGTTATACCAGATTTTTAAGGACAAAAAGAAATAGCCGCCA
>DEUM01000042.1 GCA_002362575.1 Lachnoclostridium sp. UBA3262
TTCGAGCCCTGTAGGTCCCATTTAACACGGCGGGATAGCTCAGTTGGCGAGAGCACACGGTTCATACCCGTGGTGTCGCTGGTTCAAATCCAGTTCCCGCTACTATATAACCCTTGGAGAATTTTCTTCAGGGGTTTCTTTGTTCCTGTCGGACATTGAAAAATAAGTGAAAGGAGTATAAAGTACAGGAATGGATATACTGGATGTGAGAGTGGGGCTGGGATATGATGTACATTGCCTTGTGCCGGGGCGTGATTTGATTCTTGGCGGTGTAAAGCTGGAATATAAATATGGATTGCTTGGACATTCGGATGCTGACGTGTTGCTTCATGCTATTATGGATGCAATTCTTGGAGCGGCTGCACTGGGAGATATCGGAAAACATTTTCCAGATACGGATTCAGCATATAAGGGGGCTTCGAGTATGCGGCTGGCAGATTATGTGCGGGAACTCGTATGGCGTGAGGGCTACCGAATCGGGAATGTGGATGCAACCGTTATTGCACAGGAACCGAAAATGAGTCCATTTATCGGACAGATGAGAAAAAATATTGCGAAAGTATTTCATGTAGAGGTGTCACAGGTAAACGTGAAGGCAACGACAGAGGAGGGGCTTGGCTTTACCGGGGAAGGTAAAGGGATTTCGGCACAGGCAATATGTACACTAAGGAAAATATAGGCGATTCAATACAGAAGCAGGAGAGAGGGAATGAAAACTCATAAAAAGTTGTGGAAAGAAGTGTTTCATGATTCAAAAGAATATATTGAATATTATTTTGCCAATAAAGCTGTGCGCAGTGGTGTGTATTCGGACTATGATGATGGTCATTTGTGTGCTATGGCATACTTTACACCATATGAAGCGATGTTTATGGGACGGGAATGTAAGACGCATTATATTGTAGGAGTAGCAACGGATAAAAATTACAGACATCAGAAACGAATGACAAAGCTGCTGGAACAAGGTATTGCGGTGTGCTTTCAAGAGGAGAGCCCGTTGGTATTTCTTTCGCCGGAAACACCGAGGGTATATAAGACGCTGGGATTTGTCGGAACGTATTGGCGGGAAACGACTACAGTTAATTATACAGGAGAACGCTGGTATAAAACAGTGCCTTTTAATGAACTGAATAAAAAGGGAAAAGACGAACTGGCAGAGTTTGCGGAAGCTATGCTGTTGTCAGAGGGCTTTGAACTGTACTTGAAACATTCAGCAGGATATTATGAGGAGATAGAAAAAGAACTCAATGCGCTGAATGGAGGCGTGCTGGTGCTGTATGAAGGGCAGGAGATTGTAGCGGCAGCGAACTATATTTGTGAGGAAGGACAAATGGAAGTGACAGAGTTAATCTGCCAGAAGGATAAAGGGAAAAAGGTAGTAGAAACAATAAGTGACCATCTAGGCACAGCATTTCTCAAAATAGATGACAGTTATTTTATTTCTGAAATAGAGGGAAAAGGAATTGTCAGGGAAAAACAGGAAAAGCCATATATTATGTATAAAATTACGTCGACAGAGGAGTCGCCGGAACTTCGCTGCTATATCAATGACATAACATAAGCTGCAGAATTGGAAGAATTCCAAAGAAATTTGGGAAGAGGAAAAATGCCCCGGCAAAGAGTATGGTGATACCGATACAAATCATAAATCGCCGGTGAGTCATTGGGTGGCAGACAAAGGCAACGACAGAAAGGCTGACTGCCCCCCCTGCCAGAAGGTTTAAGGTGCTGACAACGATATCACTGAAATGAAACGGTATGGCAATAATCTGAATGGCGGCGAGCGCGCCCACCAGTGTGAGGGCGCACGGAAGTGAAATCCGCAGAACGTGGCGGAGAAAACCGGTTGTTGTCACCTTCTCATGCTGTTCCAGTGTGAGGAGGAAGCTAGGAATACCGATAGCGGTTGCACCAATCAAACTTAATTGAATTGGTGTAAATGGATATGGTTTTCCTATAATAATAAACAAAATACAAAGAAGGATGGAATAAATAGTTTTTGTCAGATAGAGGGCACTGACTCTCTCAATATTGGCAATGACAGTCCGTCCTTCTTTTACTATATTTTTCATTGAGGAGAAATCCGAATCCATCAGCACAATGTGCGCACTCTGTTTGGCGGCATCCGCACCGTTTGCCATAGCGATACCACAGTCGGAGTCCTTTAGGGCGAGAACATCATTTACGCCGTCACCAACCATGCCGACAACATAGTCATGGGCCTGATAGGCTTCAATGATGGATTGTTTCATTTCCGGTGAAACCCTGCCAAACACAGTGTATTTTTCAACAGCTTCCTGTAATTCCTCCGGCGTGTCTGACAAAGTAGTTGTATCGATATAGTGCTCAGCGCCTGTAATACCGGCGCGTACCCCTACAGAAGAAACGGTAGCGGGACTGTCTCCGGAGATAACCTTTACAGCGACGCCTTGTTCTTCAAAGAAACGGAAGGTATCAATGGCATCCTCCTTAATGCAGTCAGAAAGGATAATAAGACCAAGCGGCATGACCTGTTCCAGTGCCTCCGGCGAATCTGCCAGTGAATGGCAGGAAGCAAGAAGCAGAACACGGAATCCATGGGCGGCATAATGGTCTGCTTTCTCTAAAACAGCATTTTCCGTAGTCAGAAAATCCGGTGCGCCCAGTATATAGCTGCCCTTGTCAGTAAACGTAACTCCCATGAACTTACGCCGGGAGCTAAATGGAATAGAATCCATGACAGGAAATGGTTTTGTGTCGTGGAAATAGCGTTGCAGCGCCTCGCTGGTGGCGTTGGTATCGGAGAAATGGAAGACCAGTCCATCCATAATCTGCCTGATATCTTCTTCATTTTCACTAAGCGGTAAAATGGAGTCTACATTCAAATCGCCGGTGGTGATGGTGCCCGTCTTATCAAGGCAAAGTACATTAACACGAGCGAGTGCTTCGATTGCCTCCATCTCCTGAACAAGTGCTTTCTTTTTGGCAAGGCGTCCAACACCGAGAATAAAAGAAACGCTTGTAAGAAGTACCAGCCCTTCCGGAATCATACCAAGGACGCCGGCTACTGTATTGACAAGGGAATCGGAAAAGCCCTCTTTTGCGCGGAAAAACTGGATGCAAAAAAGGGTAATCCCTATCGGGATAATGGCGTAGCTGACGTATTTAATAATTTTCTTTATAGAATCCTGCATTTCGGAAGTGGCACGCTTTTTCGTGCTGGCTTTTCTGACCAGCTTGGTAGCATAGTTGTCTTCACCGGTGTGGATAACCCGGCCGTCACCGCTTCCGGCTACAACGTGGCTTCCGGAAAATAAAGTATCCCCCGGCTTTTTATGAACCGGAACAGATTCCCCGGTCAAAAGGGATTCATTTACTTCCATTCCTTCTGAGGACAGCACAGTGCAGTCGGCAGCTATCTGGTCGCCAATGGTTAGACGAATCGTATCATTTACTTTTAATTCTGCAATCGGGATTTCATGGATTTCGCCATTTTCAATAAGTCTGGCTTTTGTAGCAGTAATAACAGAAAGGGCGTCAATTAATTTTTTAACCTTTAACTCCTGAATAATTCCAATCAAAGAATTGGAAATCACAATCCCCATAAACAGCATATTTTTATACTGTCCGGACAAAAGAATAAGTCCGGCGAGAACCAGATTGAGCATATTAAAATATGTAATTGTATGGGATATTACAATTTGAAATTTAGTTCTGGAAGATTTCATTAGATAACCACCCCTTATGTCATACATATAGTTATAGTATATAGTAATGCAGGAGAGCGGTCAATAAAAAAATACTCTCCAAAAAGGAGAGCATTGATAAGCTGCCTAGGGGACTTGAACCCCCGACCTCCGCCTTACCAAGGCGACGCGCTACCGACTGCGCCAAGGCAGCAATCTGTAAGAAAACCTTACGAATTGTTATTGTATCAAAAGATAGGGGGGATGTCAACTGATTTTCTTGACTTTGGTATTTCACTTATAAGGAGAAGTTTCTAGAATATTATTTACCGGAAACTTGCCCAATTTTTTCTTTATCCTTTGTAAAGCATTATCAATCGACTTTGCGCTTTTTCCAAGTCGAAGGGCAATCTGACGGTAATCGCAGCCGTCGATATACAACTCGACAACGGCTTTCTCAAACGGACTAAGTCTGCTTTCAATGGCGCTCTCAATGTCAGTTACATTTTCGCGGTCTATCAGAATATCCTCAGGATTCATCAGCTCAGCCGGCTGCAGGGTATTTACTAAAATTTCATTAGAAGTCATTTCCTCCGGCTTGTTTGCAGAGGAATAAAGGGAAATATATGTATTTAAGGGGGAGTTTTTCAAGCGGTTAGCTCCCTTAATGACATTGTAGAGCTGGCGTTCAATACAAAGGTTGGCAAATTTAAGGAATGAGCCCTCCTGTTCGGGGTTAAAGTCACGAATTGCTTTGTATAAAGCAATCATACCCTCCTGAATCAGGTCGTCATTTTCTCCGCCAATCAGATAAAGCGTCCGCGCTTTTTTACGGACGAGGGATTTATGTTTTTCTAATAGATAATCAATTGCCTTAACCTCACCATTTCGGTATCGGATAAGAATTTCTTCATCTGTATAGAGGGAATAATCAAAATCCATCATGCAAATCTCCTTTGACGTACAATTTCATAGGCAAAAATGCCGGCAGCAACAGAAGCGTTTAAGGAATCAATATCTCCTGACATGGGAATCGAAGCGACATAATCACAGTGCTCCTTAACCAGACGGCTTACTCCATTTCCTTCATTGCCAATGACCAGACCGATAGAGCCAGTAAGGTTATGGTTGTACATGACATCGCCATCCATATCAGCACAGGCAAACCACATACCCCTTTCCTTTAATTCTTCCATACAAGCGACAAGGTTGGTAACTTTTGCAACAGGCGTATAGTGGATGGCACCGGCAGAAGCCTTTACAACGGCAGCAGTAAGTCCGACTGCCCGGCGTTTTGGGATAATGACGCCGTGTGCTCCGGCGAGGTTGGCAGTACGAATAATAGCGCCAAGGTTGTGTGGATCCTCAATGCCATCAAGCAAAAAGAAAAAAGGTATCTCTTTACGTGCTTCAGCAAGTGCAAACATATCCTCAATGGAGCTATAACGGAAAGCAGAAAGAATAGCGATGACACCCTGGTGATGTCCAGTCCCGCTCATATGGTCTAAGCGTTCCTTCGGGACAAAATCAATCATTGTATCATTTTTCTTTGCTTCCCTTAATATAGAAAGCACAGGTCCGTCCTTGCAATTTTTTTGTATAAAAAGACGTTCTATGAGCTTCCCGGCACGAAAAGCTTCTAGAACACTGTGCCTTCCTTCAATTTTAGATTCGGCGGTAGATTCATGGAGGTTTTTAGTCTCTGACATAATGTATCCTTTCTGTGTATAAAGTAAAATAATTACAAAGTAATATTCAGGCGTTGGATTGCCAGTTTTAGAAGTTCGATGGCACGGGAAAACTGCCCTGTCATATACAAATATCCAAATAATGCTTCAAGTCCGGTAGCAAGACGGTAATCATGAATGTCTGCATGCTTGGCAACAGAAGAAGTTTTGGCATTTCTTCCATGACGGAATGCAGAGAGTTCTTCTTCTGTCAAATACTCCTGCATGACAACGATGAGTTCTGCCTGTGTTTTTGCATTTACAAGTGCGCTCGCCTTTTTATGTAGGTTTTTAACAGGCCCGCCTGTTCTTTCTATTATAAGAGTGCGTATTATAATTTCAAAAACAGCATCTCCCAGATATGCCAGCTTCAGAGAAGAATAACTCCGGATATCTTTTTCATCATATGGGAAGTATTTGTGAATTTCTTCCAAAATAGTTTGCGGTTTTTCCATAATTCTCCTTTATGTCATATGGCTTTTTCTCTTTATTGTAACAGTTTCCGCACTCTTGTCAAGGAAAGCGTCAGCCGGAGATAGAGTAAATTTACTGTCAGTT